>NZ_ATUZ01000006.1 GCF_000420465.1 Desulfovibrio desulfuricans DSM 642
CTTGCTGCTCAAAGCGCAAGGGGCTTTGTCTTTTCCTCCTTCTACTACCCCCTCCCTTCCGTTCTTTTTTCCCCCTCGATTTTTATCGTTCCTCTCTGGTAGCGCGTCCAGAGCCCGTCAGCCGCATTTACGCAAACCCGACTTTTTGGGCCTGCCTGCGTCAAAATTAGTTTTTTAATGCTCACGTACTTGAAGTACGATGCGCTTAAAAAACTAATTTTTCCTTGTCAGTCCACAAAAATGCGTATTTTGCAAACTCGCCCAACACCAGCACGTCGCCTCCGCTCACGCTCCGGCGAGTCTAAGGATGGCAGCTCCACAACCATCTCCTGATCACGACCTGCAAAAGGCAAGAGGGAAGGCGGCACCACAACCACTTCACATCATTCCCGCTGAAAGGCAGGGCACCCTTGCGCCACGTGCTGTGTAATTTCATTACAACTTTGCGCATTCAAAAGGTGATGCAACGTGATCCTGCAACCTTTCTTTTACTGCCTGCAAAAGACACATGATGTTAGCGACTTGCCGTTGGCTTCTAGCTGTGGGTTTTTCGCTTAGAGGTGTCAAAGCGGAATAATCAACACGTCTTACCCGTGATGATGCCCACAGCGAAGCCATTTTTTGCGATGCAAAATTTATTGCGGAGAGGGCAGCTTGAGCCAACGACCAGTTTTAACGGTATAATTGTTATCAGGGTAGTTGGCTGAAACGGACTTTATCCAAAGCAAATGCGCCATCTGGCATTTACGCGGCGCGGAGGGAGATCGCCTGACCGCGCGCAGCGAGGGAAGGAAGCTCCCGGAGCTAAAGCCGCGTTGCCCTCGTCAGACGGGGGTAATTGACAGCCGCTCTTAGGGGGTGTTCCGGCGAGGGGCAGAGGGGGCCAAGGAGGGGCGCAGCCCCTAACAGGCCCCCTCTGCCCCTCGCCGGGAAGGCGAAATGGTGCGCCGCACTGGCGCACCAAGCTCCGCTGGGCGGCGGAATCCCGTGCCCGAAGGGCAGCAAAATACTCCAGCTTGACGGTGAACCTAAATTGCCCACCGCACAGGCGTTCCAAACTCCGCCGGACGGCGGAAGATAGCGCCTGAAGGGCAAAAAATAGAACTAAGTAGAGCCAAGAAAATCGCTCTTGGCATCATTGCCGCACCAGACACGGCGATCACTAAAGCCATCCGTCCCACCATCTAGACCCCAATCAAAATCTGGCCCCGCGTTAGCGCGCATTTACCTCTGTAACATTGTCGTCAAAAGTCGCGTAATGCGGCTGTAACAATGGGCTCAATTCCCTCTTTCTTTATGGTAATTGTCTTTTCAAATTATCTCTGACGAATCTGATTCGCCGTCAAAATCAATTATTTCTGTAACAGACCCGCCATAGTATCGGCTTAGTGATGTTTGTGACTACGAGTCAGTGTGCCGAGCTTACAGCCTAGTTGATACCGCAGCCTACTTCAGGCGAAAAGACCGCAGCCGGCCATCACAGCAATTTATGTGGAGGGGGTCATGCCCGATTCTTCCGCGCAGGATTTATTTGTAGAAACTTTTTGCGATCTGCCACTGCATCCTGCAAGTTTGGCAGATTCGCACCCACATCCATGCCGCGCTACGTCCATGGTTCCGCCGCCCGCATCAACTTCACTGAATGCTGTAACTGCCGATGATGAGCAGCGCCGACAGGGTTTGTTGGATGTGCTTCAGAACCAGACCATCACAAGCGTGCTCCAGCCCATTGTTTCCCTTCGCGATGGCGCTGTTTTTGGTTATGAAGCGCTTGGCCGCGGCCCTGCCGGAACTCCGCTTGAAAATCCCGAAGCCCTTATTCAGTGCGCGCTGGAAAATGGGCGCATGCTTGAGCTTGAGCATCTCTTCCGGCGTAGCGCCCTGCGCGCTGCCCGCCAGATGCCAACGGGCATCCGTCTGTTCCTCAATGTAAATCCCAACATCATTCAGGATTCCCATTTCGGCATGGGCTTCACCAAGGAATACCTGACCCGCTTTGCCATCAGTGCCGAAGATATTGTTTTTGAAATCACCGAGCGCGAATCGGTTGTGAACCTGCGCGGCTTCAAGCAGATTATCGAGCATTACAAAGGCCAGAATTATCAGATCAGCATCGACGATGCGGGCGCAGGCTATTCCGGCCTCAACCTTATATCTGACGTGCAACCGCATTTCATCAAGCTCGATATGCAGCTTATACGTGGGGTGGATAAAGACCTCACCCGGCAGGCGCTCATCAAGAGCATGCAGGAATTTGCGGCGCTCACCAATACGCGCATCATTGCTGAGGGCATAGAAACCGAAGAAGAGCTGGCAACCCTCATCAGTTTTGATGTGCCCTACGGGCAGGGCTATTTTCTCCGCAGGCCAGATCCCACGCCTCGGGCAGTGGATCCCGTGGCCCTTCAGGTCATTCACCGCGAAAATAAAATAAAAAACAGATTTTTCGGCGCGCGCGTTCACAAGTTTCATGTGCGGCACATTTGCCGCCCCGGCACTGTTGTGCCGCCGCACATGCCCATACGCAGCGTAGTTGATCTGTTTGAGAAAAACAGCAAGCTCAACGGCCTGTGCGTGGTCATGGGCGAACTGCCTGTCGGCGCGCTCACGCGCAACCGCCTGCACGAACAATTGAGCGGCAGGTTCGGCTTTTCCCTCTTTGCCGACAAGGCCGTGGAGGCGGTCATGGACCGCTCTTTTTTATGTGTAGACCACCAGTGCACCATTGATCTGGTTGCGCGTCAGGCCATGCGCCGTGATGACGCCAAACTCTATGATTTTGTCACCGTAACCCGTGAGGGGCGCTATCAGGGTGTGGTAACAGTCAAGGAACTGCTCGAAAAGAGCATCGAACTGGAAGTCGCCAACGCGCGTCAGCTTAATCCTCTTTCAGAACTGCCCGGCAACGCGCTCATAGATATCGAGCTGGAACGGCTTGTGCGCCTTGGTTTGCCGCGCATTGTCCTCTACTTCGATATCGACAACTTCAAGGCTTACAACGACAAATACGGCTTTAAAAATGGTGACAGGGCGCTCAAGCGCCTCTCGTCCATCATCAAGGAAAGCGCGAGCGAGGATGATTTTGTAGGCCATATCGGCGGTGATGACTTTATCGCCGTAACAGATGCCCTTACGGCCCCTGATGTGTGCAAAACCATCGTCTCTGCCTTTAACGACAGCGTGCCTGCCTTTTACAGTGCCGATGACGTCCAGCGCGGTTACATTGAGGGCAAAAGCCGCAGCAATATTGAAGAGCGCTTCCCGCTCATGTCCCTGACGATTGTTGGAGTCAATGCCAGCAATTTTCAGAGCAGTTTTGATCTGGCGCGCGCCGCCGCAACCCTGAAAAAGCAGTGCAAACGCATCAGCGGCAGTAATTACCAGCTTGAAGCGTAACGATTATTGCTGCCCCCAAGGCGGCAGCAAGCAAACTACGGGAGTACTCATGAAGCTGACCACGAAACTGGTTCTTTCGTTCAGCAGCATCATTTTTCTTATGCTGGCACTGTTCGGCGTATACTACGTCAATACCGATCGTATTGATCACGCTGTCAGTCATATGGATCAGCAGTATGTGCCGTCGCTTGTGGCGGTGCAGACCATGACGTCCCTGCTGTATTCGGCTCGTTCCGATCTGGCGGCGCTTACTCCGCATACGGATAAAGTAACCATTGCCGAGTATCGCGACCGCATCAAGCGCGCACTCAAGCAGTTTGCGCAGCACGCCAAGGCCTATCAGACTTTGATTGAGACGCGTAAACAGGCTGGTGAGCCGGTGGATGATGAACTGTGGGGCAACATCACGGCCCAGTTGCATGCGGAGGAAGCCACACGCGAAGAAATTATCCGTCTGGCGGGCGAGGGTGATACGGATGGCTCCATTGCGCTGTTCACCCGCAGCAGGGCTGATTTTATCCGCCTTGCGCGCTATTTTGACCAGCTTGTGCAGCACGACGTGCAGCGCAGTCAGGAGGCTGCGGCAGGTGCGCAGGAAATTGCGCGGCAGTCGCGCATGGCCGGGGCCGTGCTCGCCATCGTGGGCATACTGTTCAGCATTGCGGTTACGGCGGGCATCACGCTTGCCATCAAGCGCCAGCTCGGCAAAGACCCGGCGCAGTTGCAGCTCATAGCGGGCCGCGTGGCTGAAGGGGATTATGACCTTGAGCACTCTGGCCGCCAGCAAGGGGTGTACGCCTCGCTGGTGCTTATGGTTCAGGCATTGAAGGTGCATATAGAAAGTGCGCGCAGTGAATCGGAAAAAGCGCGGGAAGAATCCGCCAGGGCCAATGCCGCCCTGCAACAGGCTGAAGTGGCGGAGCGCGATGCCCGTGCAAAAACAGAAGCCATGCAGCAGGTGGCCGAGGCGCTGGAAGAAGTGACCCATGTTGTGGCCACTGCCTCCGGTCAGGTTGGTGAAACCATCCGGCAGGCAGAAGAAAGCGCCGACAGCACGGCTCAAAGGCTCACGGAAGCCGCCACTGGCATGGAGCAGATGAACGCCACCGTGGGCGAGGTTGCGCAGAATGCCGCCGTGGCCTCTGACTCCTCGGCAGAAACCCGCCAAAAAGCAGAGAACGGGGCCAAGGTGGTTCGCCACGCTCTGGAGAGTATTGAAACCGTGCGCTCCACCTCCTTGCGTCTCAAGGATGATATGGAGCAGCTTGGCGGGCATGCGCATGCGATTACCCGTATTATGAACGTTATTTCGGATATTGCGGATCAGACCAATCTGCTCGCCCTCAATGCCGCCATTGAGGCCGCTCGGGCTGGCGATGCCGGGCGCGGTTTTGCCGTGGTGGCGGACGAAGTGCGCAAACTGGCGGAAAAAACAATGGCTTCCACCCACGATGTGGATACGGCCATCAAGGCTATTCAGCAAAGCGTGGCCCATAGCGCCGCCTCTGTGGAGGAGGCGGTACAAGGAATCTCGCTGGCAACCGAAGCTGCCCAGCAGTCAGGGCAGGCGCTGGAGGGCATTGTGGGAACAGTGGAAGAAACCGCCAATCAGGTCAGCGCAATTGCCACCGCCAGCGAGCAGCAGGCTGTGGCCACTGACCAGATCAACCGCACTATTGGCGATGTTACCAGCCTTTCGCGGCAAACCGCAGTTGCCATGAGCGCAGCCTCGCGCGCCGTGGCCGGGCTTTCTGCCCAAGCCCAGAATCTTGAAGGCCTCATTGAGCAGATGCAGAACTGCTGAGGCAAAAATTATCCCGTCACAAAAAAGAAGCCCCTTCAATGAAGGGGCTTCTTGCGTTCATAATTGGTTCAGGTGCCGCAGCTGTGGCGGGCTGCGGGCAAGGCGTTATTTATTGACGTAGGCCTTGCCCAGTTCCAGCGCCTTGAGGTTGGATTCCTGCAATTTCGCGGGCAGGAATTTTTTGATGGCGGCTTCCAGCGCGTCCACGCCAAAGGGCAGCACGCCAGAAGAACAGACCACGCTCAGGAGCACGGTGTTGCCGCTTTGCACGGAACCGGCCTGCATGCCAAGCTCACGGCAGGGCACAAAGTGGCACTGCCCCGCAACCTGACGGGTTTTTTCCATAATGTGCGGCATATCGGGGTACACTGCCTTGCCCAGCGAAACGCTGAGGGGTGGCAGGGCATCACTGCTGGAAAAGATTGCGCCGCCTGGCTGCAAATAAGGCAGGGCGCGCAGGGTTTCCAGCGGCTCAAAGCCAAGCAGCACATCCGCTTCGCCGTAATCCAGCTTGGGGGAACGCCAGCCGCCAAGCAGCATAACAGATTCCACCACGCCGCCGCGCTGGGCCATGCCGTGCACTTCGCCAGCCACCACATCCAGTCCGGCTTCCAGCGCTGTGCGGGCCAGCAGGGTTGTGGCCGTCAGGGTTCCCTGACCGCCCACGCCGGTAAAGAATATACGCATCCGCTTCTGCATTTCGTGTGTCTTCATAATATCTCCCTACCGCTTCCGCGCCTTGAAGGCCGTGGGCGCAACCTGCAAACAGACCATGCAGCCTGTGCAGAGCGTGGCGTCTACAGCAAGATTGTCGCCCTCGCGGTAAAAGGCGGGGCAGGCCAGCTGCTCAAGGCAGCGCATGGCTTCCGGTCCCTGCTGGGCCACCTCGGCCACCTGGGGCTGGGCCTTTTTGAGCTGACGGCGGGCATACAGCACGC
Organism: Desulfovibrio desulfuricans DSM 642; assembly: GCF_000420465.1. Classification (NCBI taxonomy): domain Bacteria; kingdom Pseudomonadati; phylum Thermodesulfobacteriota; class Desulfovibrionia; order Desulfovibrionales; family Desulfovibrionaceae; genus Desulfovibrio; species Desulfovibrio desulfuricans. The sequence continues at coordinate 6,139 of NZ_ATUZ01000006.1, forward strand.
AGGGCTCTTCGGTAATCAGCACGCGCACGCCGCTCTGGGCCTTCATTTCTTCCAGCGCCTTGGTGACGGCCTTGACGTTGAAGGAGCGCACCTTGGTGCACTGGGTAATGCCCATGGCGCGTACAATGGCTTCAATATCCATGTGCTGGCTCATGGAGCCAAGCATGTCCTGCACCATGCCGGGGTTGGGCTGATGGCCGGTCATGGCCGTGGTGCCGTTGTCCAGAATGACCAGAATGACGTCATGCTGGTTGAAAACCGCGTTGGCAAGGCCCGTCATGCCGGAGTGGAAGAACGTGGAGTCGCCGATAAAGGCCACAACGGGCTTTCCCGATGCGCGAGCAAAGCCGCTGCCTGCGGAGATGGAAGACCCCATGCACACCAGAAAATCCGCAGCGCGCAGGGGCGGCAGCAGACCCAGGGTGTAACAGCCGATGTCGCTGGAGTAGAAGGCGTCGTCGCCAAAAACCTGCCGCGCGGCATAGTAAACGGCACGGTGGGAGCAGCCGGCGCAGAGGTTCGGCGGGCGGCCCGGCAGCTCCATGTCCACGCTGCGCACGGGTTTGGCTGGGCAGGGCGTGTCGAGCCAGGAGGAAATGCGGCGCATGACAAGGGTGGTGGAGTATTCACCCTGACCGGTGAGGCCAGAATCCTTGCCTTCGATGCGCACGTGGATTTCCTGCTTCTGCACCAGGGCGCGGATGTCCTGCTCCAGCAGGTCAACGCCTTCCTCAAGCACCAGCACACGGTCACAGCCGCGCAGAAATTCTGTGATCATGGCAGTGGGCAGGGGCCAGGTCATGCCAAGCTCAAGCACACGCACACGGTCTCCCCAGCCGCCAGCCGAAAGGGCGTCGGCCAGATAGTTGCGGGCCACGCCGCTGGTGATGATGCCAAGGCGCGTGGGCGTATGGGGTTCATGCACCGTGTTGAAGCGGCTGGATTCCGCAAACTGGCGGGCTTTTTCAATGATGCCGTCCAGCACCTGATGGCGCTTGCGGGCCACAGCGGGAACCGGCACAAAACGGCCTGGATCGCGCTTGAATTCAACCTTCGGCTGGGTGGCGGGCAGGTCGTCAAAATCCACAGCGCCGCGCATGTGGCTGATGCGGGTGGTGGTGCGCAGCATCACGGGCTGTTGCAGCTCACGGGCAAGACGAAAGGCCTCGCGGGTCATGTCCTTGGCTTCCTGCGTGGAGGCAGGCTCAAAACAAGGCAGCAGGGCAAAGCGCGCGTAGGTGCGGTTGTCCTGTTCGTTCTGGCTCGAGTGGCAACCGGGGTCGTCAGCCGTCAGCAAGACCATACCGCCGGGCAGGCCTGTGTAAACGGAGGTGAACAGCGGGTCGGCGGCCACGTTGACGCCCACGTGCTTCATGGTCACGAGGCTCATGGCGCCGCCAAGGGCGGCACCGGCGGCCACTTCCATGGCCACCTTCTCGTTGACGGAATATTCCAGCCGGTAGCGGCCCTCGCCGCCAAGGCGGTGGAACGTGTCCGGCACTTCCGAAGACGGAGTGCCAGGGTAACAACTGACCATATGCACACCCGCTTCAAGCGCGCCGCGCACAATGGCTTCGTTTCCCAACAGCAGGTGCCGCTCGCCGCGAGCGCCCTGCAACAGCGGATGATTGCTCATGTTCCCTCCAGGCCCAGGCATGTGCGCCTGAACCGCAACTGGATGCAAGATGGCGTGGCCCATGCGGCCCCGCCTACAATGACGCAAGCCCGCGCTGTTTGCACATGCGCGGGCTTGCGAAGAGATATTTACTGGGCTTTGCCGGAAGATTTTTCCCCAGCGCCGTCTGGCGCTGTCGGGCTCGCAGTCTGGGCGACTTCTTCTTCAACAATCTTGGGGGCCAGCGTAGTTGCGCGGGCGCGGAAATATTCGCTGTTGAGGCCCTGCGCCTCGCGCGAGAGGGCAAGGTAGATGCGGGCGGCCTGTTCTGTCTGCCCGGCGGCAACTGCGGCTTCGGCCATCATCTGCTTGAGCTGGGGAGCGGTAACTTCGCCCGGCAGCGCGGCTTGCAGCTTTTGCAGCTGAGCAAGGGCATCGGCGTATTTTCCGGCCTTGAGCATGGCTCCGGCCTCGTTCATGCCGGCGACCAGCGCAAGGGGGCCATCGCTTGCCTTGGCGGCCTTGGCAAAGGCATCCGCGGCGGTGGCGTTGTCGCCGTTGCTCATGGCGCTTTGGCCCAAGGCCAGATAGGCGGAAAACCGTACGTCCGAGGGGGCTTTTTCCGCCAGGGCGGCAAGTTCCTTGACCTGCGCGGGGCCGCTGGTTTGCAGCACAATGCGCGCAAGCGACTGCCTCGCCTCATCGTTTTTGGATGTGCTGTACCAGCGCCAGATGCCGGTACCCGCCAGAACCAGCACAAACAGCACCACAATGCTGGCTATGGTGCCAGCGTGGCGCAGCATAAACTGGAGCATGGGGGCGCTTTCGGAGCTGACTTCTGCCTGAAGGTCGCGCAACAGGGGGGAATCCTCTGCGCCTTGATTCTTTTGCGGATTCATGTATCAAAACTCCTTAGGGAGGCGGAACCGCCGTAGTTTTTCCGCGCGTTTGCCCTGCGCGTTCCATGATCGGCGGAGCTGGACTGAAGCTTTTTTCTTAGGCCAGAATCAGCCCCTCTGTCAAAACAAATATCCTCTGGTCAGGTGGCCTGCGCGGCCCCGGCCAATACAATAAGGAGTATGCATGACGCCTGCAGAAGAAATGTCGCGCCTTGGCGCGCGGGCAAAGGAAGCGGCCAGGGCCATAGCCAAGGCCCACCCCGATGCCAAAACGCAAGCCCTGCTGGGGCTGGCGCAGCTGCTGCAGGAGCGGGAGGCCGAAATTCTGGCCGCCAATGCGGAAGACCTTGCCGCGGCCCGTGCCGCTGGGCAGGACGCCCCCCGCCTTGACCGCCTGACGCTTACCCCTGCCATCATGGATGAAATGCGCGCCGCCTGCCGTCATGTGGCCAATCTGCCCGACCCTGTGGGCGCTACGGAACGCCAGTGGCAGCGCCCCAACGGCCTGCTTGTGGGCCGCATGCGCGTGCCGCTGGGCGTGATCGCCATGATCTATGAGGCGCGCCCCAATGTGACCATTGACGCCGCCATTTTGTGCATCAAGGCGGGCAATGCGGTTATTCTGCGCGGCGGCAGCGAGGCTTTGCGCTCCAACATCGCGCTTGCCAAGGCCCTGTGCGATGCGCTGGCGCAGGCGGGATTGCCCGCCGATGCGGCCCAGCTTGTGTCCATACCCGGACACGAGGCCGTCAACGCCCTGTGCAAACTCGACCGCTATATTGATGTTATCATCCCGCGCGGCGGCGAGGGTCTTGTGCGCGCCGTGACCGAGGCTGCCACCATGCCCGTGCTCAAGCACTTCAAGGGCGTGTGCCACGCTTATATTGATGCGGATGCCGATCTGGACGCAGCGGCGGAGATTGTTTTTAACGGCAAGGTGCAGCGCCCCGGCGTGTGCAACGCGCTGGAATGCCTGCTGGTGCACCGCGGCGTGGCCAAGGATTTTCTGCCCAAGGTGGCGGCAAAGCTTGGTGCCGCCGGTGTGGAATTTCGCGCCTGCCCGCAATCGCTGCCCCTGCTTGGCGCAACTGCCGTTGCACAGCAGCCCGATGATCTCGGGCAGGAATTTCATGCCCTGGTGCTTGCCGTTTGCGTGGTGGAAAGCATGGATGCCGCGCTGGATCACATTGCCCGCTACGGCTCAAACCACACGGAAATCATCTGCACCAACAACCACGAGCATGCCATGCGCTTTTTGCGCGAGGCGGATGCTTCCATGGTGGCCGTCAACGCTTCCAGCCGCTTCAACGACGGCGGGCAGCTTGGCCTTGGCGCGGAGATCGGCATTTCTACCTCAAAGCTGCATGCCTACGGCCCCATGGGCGTGGACGAACTGACCACCACCAAGTTTGTGGTGCTTGGCCAGGGGCAGGTGCGCGGATAGATGGCGGAAGCGGCGTCCCCCCCGCCGGGCAGAGCCATTCTTGGCGGCAGTTTTAACCCGCCCCATGTGGGACACCTGCGGCTGGCCATAGAGGCCCGCGAGGCCTTGGGCGATCTTGTGCAGGGCGTGGATATGGTGCCTTGCGCCGTGCCGCCGCACAAGGCGCAGAGCGCCATGCTGCCCTTTGATCTGCGCGCCCGGATGGTGGAAGCCTGCGCTCAGGGCTTGCCCTGGCTGCGTTGCAACCGGATGGAGGCCCAGCGCCAGGGGCCGTCGTACACGTGGGATACGCTTTGCGCCTACCGTGAGGCAGAGCCGGATACGGATCTGTATTTTATTCTGGGCAGCCCGGACTTCGCCTTGCTCTCCACATGGCATAATGGGCTGGATTTGCCCCGGCTGTGCCATTTTGTGGTTGTGCCCCGCAAGGGGCATACCTCTGCCGATTTTATCACCGCCGCCAAAGCCCTGTGGCCCGATGCTGCAGAGCGCCCTCCATTGCTGCCTGCCTGCCCGTGCATGGTCTTGCCGGGGGGAGGGCTGGCGCATTTCCTTTCTGTGCCGTGGCTGGCTGTGAGCGCATCTCGGGTGCGGCAGCTATGGCTGACGGGCCGCAATGTGGATTTTCTTGTGCCGGAAGCGGCCTTGCAGATTTTGCTAAACAACGCTCAAACAGTGCGGCATCACTGGCTGGAGGACGGCTCGGCATGCTGACTACTGCACCAAAAGAAATCAGGGAAAATATCGCCCGTGCAATGGGCTATCTGCGGCGTGACGAAGTTGAGCGCGCCCTTGTGACCATGAGTGAGGCGCTGCGGCTTCTTGCCGGGGTAAAACTGATGCGTTCAGCAAGGGCGGAACTGGATATCCAGATCGGGGAATTTTTGGGGGGCATTGTGCGCCATAGCGCGCTGCAACCGCTGCTTGATCCCGGCAATACGGGCAAGCCGCGCAGCATCACCCTGCAAGCGGGCAAGGAAGCCACGCTTTCAACCGTGCTGGAAGGCCTTGCGAAAATTCTCCAAACGGCTGCGGAGCAGGCCGTGCAGCAGGAGGCCGAGGCTCGGCTGGAGCGAAAAAAGCAACTCATCAGCAGCGGGCTGGATTTTTTGCGCGAAGGGCAGGTCGCCAAGGGGCGCGCTTTTTTGAAGCGCATAGTGGAGGAGTTTGGCGACGAGGACGGCATCCGCCTGCAAATGGGCCAGATTTTTGCCGCTGCCGGGCTGTTTGCCGAAGCCGCCGCCATGTATGAGGAAGCCATGACCATTCAGCCGCGCGAGGCCTCTGCCTACACCGGGGCCGTGGCGGCGTGGATGGAACTGCGGGAATACGAAAAGGCCGAGGCGGTGTATCAGGCGGTGTTGCGTACTTTTGGCGGGCATGCCTCAACCTTTGGCAAAATGTCGAAACTGTATCTTGCGTGGCGTAAAAAACAGGCAGCGGAAGATAACGCCCTGCGTGCTTTGCAGACAGACCCAGCGCAGGCTGATGCCCTGGAGGTCATGGCGGCGCTGGGCAAGCACTAAGAGCGGAGGCTGTGTCTGATGGAGCCTGCGGTCAGGCCGGATTCACGGATAGTGCATACGCGCCGAGCACGCTAACAGGTTAAGCGAAGGTGAAAATTTTGGCTCTGCCTTTCTGTCCACCAGCACAGATGATCTGCCGTTCAGGGCATTGCTGCCCACGGTCTTGAGGCTCTGCCTGCGGTTTGCCAACCGTGGCGGCGTGAATGAGGGCCTCACAGATGGCTTTGCTATGTTGGGGCAAACCGCTGAGGCGGCGCGCCTTTGTGAATCAGAAGCATTGCCTTTCACCCAAAGATAGGCTATATACCGCCTTCGGCTGCAAGCGGGGCACCCAACGCCCTTTGTGGCCTGCGGAGAGGTAGCGAAGCGGCCGTAACGCGCTCGACTCGAAATCGAGTTAGGGGTTAATAGCTCCTACGTGGGTTCGAATCCCACCCTCTCCGCCATTAATACGTAATAAAAACGGCGTGTTGCTTTAGATAGCAACACGCCGTTTTCGCGTCAAAAAGGGTATGTTTTTAGCGAGTGCGCGACCATCATACATACCGTCATACATACTTTGGCTCGATCTGCGGGGAAATTGGGGATTAATCTGTGACAGCAAAGACAACGAAGATTAGAGGTCGTGGGGCAATGCAGTCGGCTTTTTGTATTTCAAAGTCGCGCGCACGTTGACGAGGCGACGCCAGAATATCTCCCTGCGAATGATATAAATATCTTAATAATAGCTACTTACAAATACTACGGGTAGTGGAGGGGCACAAAGACTCAACGCAACGAATTCTCAATCGATGACTCAGCTAAAAAATGCCGCAAAGATTGTCGTAAGGATGGCAAGGCTTCTCCGATATAGATGCCTGCGAATACCCCTGCAACACCCTCATATCGGTTTTGACAGATCACGCAACCGTGGGCTTCATATGACTATCGTTTGCCTTCTCATGTAAAATGGAGTTTTCTTGGGTTTAAGCCATGCAGCGGATGAGTTGTGCATGGCTCAAGGGAAGATTTGTGTTGCATAGAAATGCCTATTAAGCTTACTTTCAATTTGATTATCTTTTTCTACTGGGCAATTCTCAAATTGGTCGATGATCTAAAAGCTAAAAGCGAGGTATATCATGTTGAATAATTTTCGCTATGACCTTTCAGATTGGTTAATTCATTTTTTTAGAGATGTTGACTTAGACTCTGACAGTGGAATTGAAATGCCTGAGCATATCGGTTGGAATAATTTATTTGAATACGACAACAAGCCTATAGCAGCCTTTTTTCTTTTGCGATGTGCACTTCGCCAACAAAGGGTATGGGCGACTTGGTCATATAGAAAGGATGTCAGAACAATTTATGGAGAAACTCCTGCTGTGTGCTTTACTGACATGCCTGTAGCTGCTTTTTTTGAAGCAGCAGAAGTAAGACAAGCGAGAGGGGAGCATATCAGTCCATATGCGATTGTTATCAATAAAAATCAACTAGCCCAGATAGGTGCTCTACCTGTTATTTATGGACTTAGCCAACCACCCAATATAACGACTATGTCTAATGGAGCTAGAATCCTCGATGAGGAGTGTTTGCCTCACAGAGAACAGTATCGATATGTTTCTTACAACCCATTTCCCCAATATCCTATTGATTGGACGCATGAACGTGAGTGGCGTTGGCCATACAATGGTTGCCTTGAAGAGTATAACAATCAAATGCAAGACACAGGCATATTAGACTCTTTTGAGAACATGCCTGCGTTAGACCTCTTGAATCAAAACATATCTGGAATGGGTATCGTTGTAAGCAATATGCGTGAGGCCCAGCTACTCTCTTATGACTTGCTCACGCTCATAGATAGAAAAGTTATTAATCGGCATAAATACCAGTTTATTCTTTCTTTGGACAGGATCGATTCGCCAGTTACTTTGCGAGACCCACAGGGGCTGAACCAAGCCATTTCACAAGCCCTTATAGATCCTTTAGCAGGTCTCGAAGTTGATAGGCCAACAGTAATCTCACATCAGAAACTTCTGGAAGAGGAAGCATACAAAATTAATCATGCCACCATTCCAGAAAAGGGTGAAAGGGGTAAAGCTTGGTTATGGCTATATAATGGCGCACATCCTTTTGCCCGCAGCATGAAAGCTTGCGGCCGCATTATTGTAAACAATGATGGGCGTTATCTTGTTCCAATTTACGAATTTAGCGATATGTGTAACCTCCGACAACAGGAGGAAATGACACAACGTCTCGCTAAAATATTAAATGCTCAGCTTGGTATTGATTGTGGCTATTTTTCAGTCCTAGGCCATGAAAATCCAGACTATGTACCTTTTTATTGTAACGCACCTCTCGAAAACGATTTTGTTTACAATAAAAATTGGTAACACTAAATACATGAAATTTGTGCTTGTAAGCGTGACTCCTGTTTCTTCATCGAGTTGCTCTTGAGCGTCATGGTATAAAATTGTGTATAAAACGACAGGATGTGAGCGAGAGCACATAAATTAAGTTATTGTAGTAAGTATGTTAACAATTTTTGTCATAATTCCACACGCTCAGTCACGAATGCTTAATAAAAGCAGCAAGTTGCTATCTAAAGCAACTCGCTGCTTTCGCGTTTGAAATGGGTATATTTTTAGCGAGTGCGCGACCAATATACATACCATCTACATACTTTGGCTCGATCTGCGGGAAAAATATGAGCTAATCCTGGGTAGCAATAACAGCGCAGAAAAGAGGCAGTAAGGTTGATTTAACGCTCTTAGAGATTGGACTTTTTAAAGCTAAATTCGCTTAGCACATTGCCTGAATCTGCCACTCACGCAGCAGAACACAAATCTGTACATGGGGGCCACTTGTTTATTTGTCTGCGCAGTGGGGGGGGGAGGGGCAAATTGACCTTTATCTTGGTGATGATATAAGATGCTTTATACCTAAGGGTGACACACTGGAGGGCATAAATGTTGGTTCCGAATTATTCCGAATGGGAAACTCGAAAAGTCACTGTTGATATCCTGCGTCTAGATAAAGAAAACCCACGCCTTCCAGTTGATGTTCGCAACCTTAGGCAGGATAAAATACGCGAATTTCTTGTTCTCAATGAGCATGTCGATAAGATAGCCAAGTTAATAGTATCTGAAGGCTTTATCCCCTTCGAGCCAATTTATGTAGTTAAAGAGGGTGATTTTTTTACGGTTCTCGAAGGAAATCGGCGTACATGTGCACTTCAAATGCTTCGCGACCCATCGAAAGCCCCAGCAGCGAAGCAAAGACTTTTTAAAAAGCTGGCCAAAGATATCAACACGATAGATATCGAAAAAGTTTCCGTTATCATAGCGCCATCACGAGCAATACTGCGAAAAATCCTTTACTTAAAACATGCCGATGAAGCACAAAAAAAATGGAGCCGCCAACAAAAGCATCGTTTTATTGCCGATGCGATATTCGACGGGAAGACAATAAATGACATTGCAAGCGAATTAAAAGAAACACTTTCCTCGGTGTCAGCGGCTGTTCTGGAAATATTGATCCAAGAAGCATTCCTTGAATTGGATTTGCCGCCGGATATTGAAGAAAAATCAATACAGCCTACATTCCCGTTGTCCACAGTAACAAGGATAATTGGTTCTTCGGAATTTAGAAGCTATACAGGTATCCGTGTTGACGGCTCTACTCTCGTTGCGAACATGGATAATGCAACTTTTAAGCTAATTCTTTGTAAGATTGTCACTGATTTGGTAGAAAAAAAAGAAACATCACGAACTTTGGAAAAAGTTTCTGATATTAATGCTTATATTGAAAAATTAAAAAAATTAAAAGTAGCGACTGAAGATGTTGATGTTAATGACCCCTTCGCTTTCACGCCGACGGCACGCCAACCACAAAAATATGATGAAAAGGAGCGTTCACGCCCCACAAGAAAACAAGAAAAGCTGATTGCCAATTCGAAGACATACTCAACGGGGGTTTCTAAGCTCGACTCACTAATCCAGCAAGGTCAGGTAATCCCAGCAGGGAGCTACATGCTGGCATCGGCTTTGTTGTTGAGAACCATCCTTGAATTAACCGTGGTGCGAATCTTTGATGTCAAAAACGAACGGCATATAGCAATCAATGACAAAGGCAGAACGAACAGGCTTTCCGTAATTATGAAAGAACTGGTAAAAAGGAAGTCTTGGTTTCCTGAAGAGGCATATCGCGCAGACCTTGAACGCTTTTGTGACGAGAACAGCTTCCAGTATAAGCACCTTGAGACACTCAACAGGTATACTCATGGGCAGTTTAGCATGCCTGACAAAGAAACGTTAAATGCAATCTGGATAATGATTGAGCCGTTGGTTGTTATGTGTTGCAAAAGCGCCGTACCTGAAGAATAGTAAAGTTTTAATTATACAGCAGAGGGATGTTTTTTCTCAGAGTTGCCGTAATAATCAAGAAAAGTTAACTTGTTTAAATTTCCGGCGGTACCAAAATCAAGCGGGATAATGGTATGGGGAGGATGTATCAATAACTCTTCCCCTTTTTTATGCCTGTGTGCAGAGTAATTTAAGGCAAATGGACGCACCGTAACATTTGCATATAAGGCCTTAGCTTTCTCAGTGTTATCGTATGTCAGCAACCATACATGTCTAAATTCATTTACTAGGAGTTTTGCCAAAGCGGCATGACCCTCTTCGTTTAATGCGTTGAGGTAAAGGGATGGCCCTTGTTCAATGTAGGGAGGGTCTAGGTATATAAAGCTTTTGTTTTCTAATGGTTGAACTATGTCTGTAAGAAACGACAAAATATCCATGTTCTCTAATCGGATGGAATCGCGTTTTTCGGCTATCGTTTCAATTCGAGCGATGAGGGGGGCCTTGTTATACCGAGCATCAATTTTCCAGTCACCTGTTTGGCTTAACCCTCCAATTGGGTTTGCGCCAAGGATGCCAGAGCGATTGCATCTGTTTAAATAAAACGTTGCGAATCCCAATTGGAGAGTTGGGGTATCAGAATCTTTTGATATGAACCTTTGCCTATGCCATTCGTCTATCGTTACGGGAGTATTTTTAATAAGACCAATGAGTGCTTCTGTGTCATTAAGAACAGAATGCCAGAAGGCGTAGATGAGCGGGTTAAGGTCATTGATAATAATTTTGCTCACATGCCTTGATAGCAGTAGATTGATTGCAGCGCCTGCACCACCACAAAATGGTTCAATATACGTGCCTCCTGCCAACCCATTGCTTTGCAATGTGGCCGCTAGGAAGCCTGTCAAGGAGGATTTGCCTCCTGGGTAGCGTAATGGGCTTGCAGCAATCTTCATAGCTAAATAGACTATTATATTTGTCTTTAAAAGGAAAGTCCAATATATGCTGCTCATATTAAGATTTTCCTACCCTTCGAATTTCAGAACAATTTCTGTCAGGATTTACAGTGTTCTTCAAGGGATTCAGATACGTCTCCAGCTTTAATAATCAGTTAAATGTAAATTTAAGGTGTATCCGCCCGATCAACTAAGCACTAACAAGCGTCCGGAACGCTGAGCATAACACACAAGGGCGGGTTGCCGTAAAGCAACCCGCCTTGTGTGTTATGTCCCTCCAGAATTACCTGTCGGCCTCAACTTCATGCGTCCGGCTAGATGATGGCTGAACCGCACGCTCAATGATCGCCGCCAAGTGGTTAATGTCCGGCGCCACGCTTTTCAGGTAGATGTCGGTTGTAGTGGCTCGCTGGTGCCCCAAGAGGAGCTGAATGTCGGTCAAACCCGCCTGTTGCGACTGGATGAGACTCACGGCGAAAAAATGCCGTATGGCATGAAAACCAAAGCTTTTGACCTGCGCCTTTTTGCAGAGGTGTTTCATCATATCCCTGATCGTTTGCTGGCGAGTTGAGTACGGTCCACCTGTGTTGGGATTGATGAAAACATGGGTCGTATTGCCTGTTATGGCTTTCTGGGCAGTTATAATGGCGTTCAAGCTGTTGCCTATGGGCAACGTCCGGTATTGCCTTGCCCCTCCTTTGCGCTTCCGTGTCCAAAGCTTCAATGAATGGTCGGCAACGTCTTCCCACGTTAAATTGAGAATTTCGCTTACTCTGGCCCCTGTGAGTAGCAGCGTGTTGAGCAAATCAGCTTGCCACGGTTTGGCTACCGCCAGAACCTTGCTGATGTCGTCAGGGGTAGGCACGTACTTGACGTATTGTTCCACGGCGGGCTTGGCGACAAAACGCCAGGGATTTCTTGGAACAGCGTCTTTGTGCCAATTCCAGATGACCTTACCCCACTGCGTATACCACTTGTAAGTTAGTGGTTCCCAATGGGTTGCAGGTTATATTCTTTGCCCGAAATTCTTCCGGTGTCAGCCAGCCTAAGGAACTGTGCGGTCGCCGCTGGTTGTAATCCTGCCGCCAGGCTTCGACTGTTCTGCGGGCATCGTGCAGGGACAGAAACACGTTCTGATTTAAGCACTCATCTCGGAATTTTCCGTTAAAGCTTTCAATGTGTCCATTATCTGTGGGCTTCCCTGGACGAGTGAACTCTATCTGCACGCCGTGTTCAAAAGCCCAGG
>NZ_ATUZ01000007.1 GCF_000420465.1 Desulfovibrio desulfuricans DSM 642
ACACCGATATGGGCGGGCTGCGCAAGCAGGTTGCCGAATTCCAGGGCAAGGTCGCCATCAACCATGACGAACTGATGATGAACATCAAGGACGCCATCAAGGACGGCCTGAAAGGCATGGTTGTGGGCGGCGTTGCCGCTGGCGCTGCCGCCGCTGCCGGTGATGAAGCTGCTCCTGCGGCTGAAGAAAGCGCCGTGCCGGATGATTTCGGCTTCGGTACTTCCGGCGCCAACAACGACGGCTTCGGCTTCTAAAGTAAAGATTGCCTGTGAGAGGTTTTGGGGCCTTGCCCCGAACCCTCAGACAAATAAAAAACCCGCCATTGGCGGGGTTTTTATTTGTCTGCAGTACTTAATACCCGGAGCGTGTGAGTCGTGCTGGCGGAGGGGTGCGTCTGCGCCCTCTGCCATAACAGTCACAGAGCAACCTTTGGCAGCGCTCCTTTATACCCTGCGCGCCGGGCGCATCTGCTACCAGCGTTCGGGCATGGAGTGGGGCGGCAGCGAATTTTCCGGCTGGTCGCCAAGCTTTTCGCGCAACAGGCGGATCACGGAAGTGGCATCGGAAAAATCCTGCTCCAGTTTGTCCAGTTGCAACTGTTGCGCGGTAAGCGCCGCATCAAGTGCCTTGATGCGTTCCTCCTGAAAAAAGGTCAGTTCTTCCAGACGGGTCAGCCGATCATCTTCAGAAGTCAGTGGGCGGGACATGGTTGCCTCCTTGTGAAACACCTGTTGGCACTGTTACGCGCGTCTTCCGCCGCGCCGTCCATCGCCGCGTTTGCCGTTGCTGTCAGAGCTACGATCATCAGAACCCGAGCGTGAGTCTTTGTCTCTCTGCGGGCTTTCACCCCTGCCCGATCTGCCGTGCGCGGCACCACGATCATTGTCCTCTCGCCGTGCAGGCCGATCGTCCCGCTGTGCTTGCGGGCCACGGGAAGGCCTTGGCCTGTCCTGAGGCTTGCCAGTTTTGTCGGGCCGTGTGCCGTCAGGCTTGTGAGCGTCACCATGCGTGCCGGGCCGTGTGCTGGGCCTGACACCGGGCCGCCGGGGGGCGTCTCCGTCCTCCATGGCGGGCATGAGGATGTAGTGCTGGCGCATGCGCTGGGCATCCGTGCGGGCAACATATATCTGTTCACCAAGCTCATCTCGTCCGCAATAAAACATGGCCGTGGCAATGGTGCCGGGCGTGGGGATAAAACATTGAGTCTGTTGCGGATTCCAGTGCCGTTGCCGCAGCCAGTGCGACAGGGTGCGCATGTCTTCATCCGTACAGCCTGGAAAGCCGCTCATGAGATACGGCACCACATACTGTTCCCGCCCTGCGGCGCGGCTTTGGCGTACAAAGCTTTCCAGAAAGGCCTCAAACACGTCCAGCGAGGGCTTGCGCATAAGTTCAAGCACTGAGGGCGCGCAATGTTCCGGCGCAACCTTGAGCTGACCGCCCGTAAATTCGCCTGTATAGGCGGCAAGGGCCTCGGCGTCACGCAGGGCAAGGTCGGCGCGAACGCCGCTTGCCACGCGGGCCTGCTTGACTTCTGGCAGGGCGGCAACCTTGCGCAGCAACTCCACATGCTTCCGCTGCGGCGTTATGAAAGATTTGCACACGCTGGGAAAGCAGCAACTGGTGCGGCGGCAGGCGCTTTTGACCCGTGGCTTGGCCGATTCGTCGTTCTGCGCAGTGCGGCTGTCCAAAGCGCAGTGCCCCTGCCACATGTTGGCGGTGGGGCCGCCCACATCTGAAATCGCCACCGGGCCTTTGCCGCGAGCCACGTTTTGCTGCCCCAGCAGACGCGCCTCCGCAAGGATGGACTGCTCGGAGCGCGAACTGATGCGCCTGCCCTGATGCAGAGCCAAAGAACAGAACGAACAGCCTCCGCCGCACCCCCTGTGGCTTGTGATGCTGGTGCGCATCATTTCAGCCGATGGGATAGCCTCCCTGTAGCGCGGGTGCGCCAGTCGTGTGAAGGGGAGGGTGTAGAGATCGTCCATTTCTTCGGTGGTCAGCGGCTGGGCGGGGCGGGCCAGCACCACGGCGCGATCGCCCACAGGCTCAAAGGCCCAGGCGTCAAGGCGGTGTACCTGTCGCTCCAGTTCCTGCGTCAGTTTGAGCAACTGGAAAGAGTCCGCCAGAATTTCATCATGCGAGGGCAGGGCAACCCACGGCTCGCCCTCAAGGGCAGGCGGCAGATTGGCCGGATGTCCGGAAGCATCCAGCTTGTTCATCCAGGCTGTGCCGGGGATGCCGCGAATGTCTTCTCCCTTGTCCAGGCGTTGGGCGCATTCAATGATGGCCTTTTCGCCCATGCCCCAGATAAGCAGGTCAGCCTTGGCATCCATAAGAATGGGTTTGCGCAGGGAGTCTGTCCAGAAATCGTAGTGGGAAACGCGGCGCAGGCTGGCCTCAATGCCGCCAAGAATGATGGGCAGGCCGGGAAAGGCCCGCCGGGCAAGGTTGGCATAGACCAGACACGCTCGGTTGGGGCGCGCCCCGGCTTTGCCGCCGGGCGTGTAGGCATCGTCGTGCCGCTTTTTGCGAAAGGCTGTGTAGTGCGCCAGCAGGGAATCAAGCGCTCCGGCGCTCACCCCGGCAAACAGGCGCGGGCGGCCCATGACGAGCAGATCGTCAGTATTCTCCCAGCCGGGCTGGGCCACAATGCCGGTACGGAAACCGTGGTGGATCAGCCAGCGGGCCAGCAGCACATTGCCGAACGAAGGGTGGTCAACGTAGGCATCACCGTTGATCAGCAGCACATCAAGCTGATCCCAGCCCAGGGCACGCATTTCTTCCGCGCTCATGGGCACGAAACGCGGCTGACGCAAGCGGCCCTGCGGCTGTGTGCCGCCAGCGCTTGCCTGCGGCGCGTCCGCCCACAGAGAATCTGGGGCAACAGCCTTGCGTTGCTGCGCGCTTTCGCGCAGCAGATCGGGAAAGGGCGGCTTGCGCGTGGGCGCGGGCTTGTTGTCTGCGCGCGCGGAGGCTCTGGCGCCCTGTCGGCGCGGCGCACCCTTGGGCGCGTCAGCAGAAAGCGGAACGGCAGCCGTTTTTGATCTTTCGGGCTGCCGCTCAGGAGCAGCACAGCCCTGGTCGCCGTGCTGACGCCAGGGCTGCGGAAATGGCGCGGGGCGTTTATTTGCCATTGGGGGGCGTCACCAGGGGCATGTCTGCGCTGCCGGGGGCGGGCATCATGGCGTTGCCGGGCATGCCGTTCTGGCCGCCCATCATGTTGCCCATGCTGCCGCCCATGTGGCCGGAGGAATGGTTGGACACAAATTCGTCCCATTCAGCGCGGTTAATAACTTTATCACCGTTTTTGTCAATAACGGCAAAGGCTTCTTCGCGCATGTTGGGGAAGTACGCCTTGAATTCCTCGTAGGACACCTTGCCGTCCTTGTCAGTATCCATCATGGCAAATTTATCAACCCTGGCCGTATCGGTTGCAGCGGGGTTGGCCTGGGCAGATGCGGCCCAAAGGCAGAGCACGGCAGCGAGGGCTATGTGCAGAAGCTTCATGGGGGATCTCCTTGTGGGGTGTTGAGCCGTCAGCGCTTGGGTTCTGCCTGCGGCGTTGCTGTATTGCAAGATAAAGCCTTGCCAGTCATCGGCAAGGTCAAAATTTCAAGTCCGGCTTATTCTGTTCTGAAATCAAGGCCCAGTTTTCCCATGCGGTCAATGCACAGAGTAAGATTGTCGGGCTGTCCCGGCTTGTGATTATCGGGGTAGAGCAGGGCTGACATATAAAAAATTGAGTTCAGACGCAAAGACATTCTGGCACTTGCCGAAAAGCCTTCCAGAGCGAGCGCGTAATTGAAGCGCGTTTCGCCCGGCAGCGGCTCAAGCAGGGGCTTGGCGTCTTCGGCCATGGCGGCCAGCAGTTCGGCCTTGAGGCGCATATGTTCATTATGGCCGGGGGTATCCCCGGCGTCAAGGCGGGCAAGGGCCTGCGCCTCTGCCGCCATAACTTCTGCATGGCGGTTGCGCAGCCACTTGATAAGGCTTGCCAAGGCCTGTTCGCTGGTGTTAGCGCTCACGGGATTCTCCTTGCTGGGGTTCGGCGCGGCCTGCTGTGCAGCCGTGCATGATTTTTAAAATGATACAGTTCAGGCAAGAAGGCAACGCCGTGCATGCATTTTGCGGCGTTGACCATAATTGCCGTTGACTAGTGCGGTTTATTGGTAGGATGATCAAAATAGATCCCCCCTCACGATTTATCCGCGTAGTGGAGGACATTATGGGCATGTCGCTTCGGGTTAAACTGGCAAGCGGTTTTGGCGTAATCCTGCTGGTTTTTGTCATATCCGGCAGTCTGGCCATGCTGGCCTTGCGCGCACAGCGCGAAACGCTGGGCATGTTGGGCAGGCATGAACTGCCCACCATCAATCTACTGCACGAAGCATCACTGGATATGCAGCTTTACCGCAAGGCTGAAAAAGATATCCTGCTGAACATGGGCGACAGCAAGGCGCTCAAAGGATACATGGGCAAGCTGGATGAGGTCTCGGCTGGATTGGGCGAAAACCTGCGAAAGCTGGCGGCCGCCCTGCGGGGCAATCCCCAGGCCGGAGCCAAGGCCGAGGCCCTGGCGCAGGAGGCGGCACAGGCATTTGCGGCTTACGATGCCGTGGTGCGCCGCACTTCTTCAGAAGTAACCTCCGGTTCTGGCGGCATGAGTGCCGCACAGGCCAATGCCTACTACACAACCTACAAGAATCACGTTCATACTACCGAAAAAAATCTGGAATCGCTGGAAACCCAGTTCATGGAACGCGTGGTATCCAGCCAGCGAGAACTGGCCGAACAAACGCGCGGTACAGAACGCCTGCTGCTGATTTCCATTTGCGGCAGTGTTGTATGCGGCGCGAGTATTGCCCTGCTGGTGCTGCTGTCTGTAACCCGGCCTCTGGGGCGGGTGATCAGCTTTGCGCGCGCCGTGGCTGGCGGAGACCTCGAGGCCCGGGCTAGCGGCAGTTACAGTGCGGAAATGGGCGCGCTGCGCGACAGCATTGAGGGCATGGTAGCTACGCTCAAGGGCAAGATAGCCGAAACCGAACACAAAAGCGCCGAGGCTGCGGAAGAAGGCCGCCGCGCCCGGCAGGCTGCTGATGAAGCTCAGGCCGCCAAGGCTGCAGCAGAGCGCGCCAGAGCGGAGGGCATGATGGAAGCCGCCGCGCAACTTGAACGCGCGGTGGAGGGGATTTCGTCCGTTTCCGGGGATATATCTGCGCAGGCGCGTCAGGCCAGCCTTGGTGCGGAGCGCCAGTCCGCCCGCGTGGGCGAGGCCGCCACAGCCATTGAGCAGATGAACGCCACCGTGCTTGAGGTTGCCCGGAATGCCGCTAATACCGCGCAAAGCACGGATGCCGCGCACAGCAGGGCCAATGAAGGTTCCGGCGTCATGCGTCAGGTGGTGGACGGCATGGACGAGGTGCGGCGCGTCTCCGCCGAGCTGAAAAATTCCATGGATACGCTGGGCGGCATGGTGGGCAACATCGGGCAGATCATGTCTGTCATTTCAGATATTGCGGATCAGACCAACCTGCTGGCCCTCAATGCAGCCATTGAGGCGGCGAGGGCTGGCGACGCCGGGCGCGGTTTTGCTGTGGTGGCGGACGAGGTGCGCAAACTGGCGGAAAAAACCATGGGGGCCACCCGCGAGGTGGGCGAGGCTATCAGCGGCATCCAGAGCGGCACCAGCGCCAACATAGAAAATATGGAGCGCGCCCTTGCCGCTGTGGAGCGCACAACGGAACTGGCCGGGCGTTGCGGCGAGGTGCTGCGGGAGATTGTAACCATGGTTGACGGCGCGAGCGATCAGGTGCGCGCCATTGCCACCGCCAGCGAAGAACAGTCTGCCACATCAGAAGAAATCACCCGCAGTATTGATGAAATCAACGGTATTTCGCGTGATACGGCTTCAATTATGAGCAAGTCCGCGCAGGCTGTGGAGCAGTTGGCGGGGCAGACGCGCGATTTGCAGGGCCTGGTGCAAAAAATGAAGTCTGGCGCGTAGCAACTGCCCTGAATGCCTCGCCTATGGTGGTGGGCAAGGCCCATTTTTACCAGATGCTGCATACCGGGCCTTGTTGCTGACTCACGCTGTGAAGCTTCTGTTTATAGATTGCGCAGATTCACGAGCGATTCATGCGCGGAAAAAGTGATGTCTTGAAAAAGGCATCACTTTTTATTTTACAAGAAACTGTATAATATTAAATAGTTGCGAGTCTTATGAAGTAAAAAAATACAAATTTTAAGTATTTTTTTGTTAAATAAAATCATATAGTTATAAATGTGGTGAAAATTTGCTATTTTCTTTGCTCTCATTTGCAGCTCTTTAACAAGTTGAAATATCACGTATTATTAGTGTTACATGCGCCAAAAATTTACCTCCAGTTTACTGAAATGTTTCAGTCTTACAGAATAAAATTTTTGTGGCATTTATTTTGTTCGGCCCGCGACTTGAAGTGTGGTGACCAATCTAGCAGCCCGCAGATTTGGAAATCCACGCGTGAAATCCTTGGGATGAACAAAAAACAAAGAGGTTCTTATGCGTGACGCGCAAGTGGCGAGAAGCCAGAATGGCTTGGAAATCCAGTATCAGTATGACGCTGCTGGACGCATTGCCCGCAAAACAGAGCAGTTTAACAGGGCCTCAAATGTGCTGGAGTATGCCTACGATGCCGAGGGCAGGCTGACCGAGGTGAAAAACAACGCTGTAATTGCGGAAACATATAAATACAGTGCTTCTGGCCAGCGCGTGCGCAGCAAGGTCTGGTATGAGGGCTGCCCTTCCGCATCAACAAGCGCAATGGAAAAATCGCGCTACAGCTATAATGACAAAGGCCAGTTGGAAAGCGATGGGCAAAACCGCTATGCCTATGACAAATACGGTTCGGTAAGCAGCATCGCAGGCAAGCGCGGCCTTCGCCTTGCCTACGGCAGCAGTACCATGCTGGGCAGGGCCGAGCTCAATGATGGTTGCGAACTGCGCTACGCCTACAAGGGCACAAGGCTTTACAGGCGTTACCGCCACAACGACATTACGGGCGAATACCGCCGGAACGATCAGGCAAGGCTCGCAGGCTTCCGCGACCATGAACTTCGGCTGGAGTATGGCTATGTTTATGATGCGGACGGCACCCTGAGCAGGATAGTCATTCGCCCCTTGGGCAAAACGGTTCTGGATGCTGATGCCGCCCCGGTAAATGAGCACAACGGCTCGGACGGCTGGTTGCACTGGTTTTGCGCAGCAAATCGTAAGGAAAGAGTGTGCCAGTGCCTCTCTGCATACCAACAGTTCCGCAACCCTTCTGATGCTGGCAAGCCAGAAAAGCCCGCTCTGGGAGGGGCAATGACGGGGAGCGCGCCTGCCGGGGCGGCATCGGCGCTGTCGTCACTCGTGCTGGCGTGCTGCTGCGATCATCTGGGAACACCACGCCTGTTTGTGGGGCCAGACGGCAAGGTGGTCAAGGAGGTGGTGCGCAGCAGTTTTGGCAAAATTGTTTATGATTCATTACCTTGCCTCTATGTGCCCATAGGTTTTTGCGCCGGGCTGGAAGACAGGGACACCCACCTCATACGGTTTAACTGGCGCGACTATGATCCGCGCATTGGCAGATTTATGTCGCTTGACCCTGCAAACGACACGCGCGGCGATGGTGACCTGTACGACTATTGCGTGGATGATCCGGTCAACAGGCACGATGTCAACGGGCTGGCCTGGGATGAGAGCAAGCATCCCCGAGATGCAGGCGGTCAGTTTACCAACGCGGGGGCGGTATGCCGGGCTATTCAACCTCTGGGCAAGAATTGAGAGCGTCAGTATCCCGAGAAGTTATGTATCGGGCAGATGTTGGTCGCAATGCCATGAGCGAGAGGGAAGAGCTTAAACGGTCTGCCATATCGCGCAACGGCATGATGCGGAGGGAGGAAATTTTGCCGAATGACAAGCCATTGCCCAAGTGGGATCTAGATGCGGCCATCGCTCGCTTGCACTCTCAGGTACTCCCTGGCTCTGACAGTCGGTGCGGTGAATTTGTCCACAAGGCCATCGATGCAGGCGGAATCACACTCAACACATCATACAACCCTAATGGGCAAAGTGCTAGCGGATATGGCCCCATTCTGCGCCACGCAGGTTTTAGAGCCGTGGCCCCGGGCGAGAAGCCACAAAAAGGGGATATCGTGGTTTTTCAGGCAACTACGGGGCATAAGCATGGCCATGTTGCCATGTTTGATGGCAAACAATGGATATCCGACTATAAGCAAAATAGTATATACGCGGCCTCAATCTATGAAGATAATCGTGTGCCGTATGTTATTTACCGGCGGCCATGAATATGCTAAATGATATAGACAACTAACTCGCATCCAAGGAATGAGTTGGTAAATTATGAAATGATCAGTGTCCGCATAGCGAGTCGTCCCTTTGGCAATAAACTCTCCCTGCCCCCGGTGGCGAACACGGCTACCGGAGGCAGGGTTGCAAAAAAATAGAGGAATAAAAATATGCGTATTCGCAACATACTTACTTGTGTGCTCATAAGCCTGATGTGTCTTGGCGTTTTGTGCCCTAAGGCGGCAGATGCAGCACAAACACCGCAGGAATTTGTTAAGGCATTTTATGAGTGGTATATCATTAAACATTATGAGCATCATGCCATTCTTAAAGATGAAAAACTGCCGGAATATGTTGATGCATCACTTATTGAGGAGCTAGAAAAGAAAGGGCCGTCAGATTTATATTATTTTATTCAGTTTGGCAGTAGCACTACAGTATTTAAAGAATGCCGTATTGTAGTGAAGGATGCCCTAAAAATGACAGATGATGTTTTTGTTGTTCCTGTCACGTTTAAGGGAGAAAAATTTGAGAGTACTGTTATTGCATACGTAAAAAAGGTTGACTCTGTTTTTAAAATTACGTCTGTATCGGATGCTTATACATACTAAATAGCAGGTAAATTCATATGAAAAAACTTTCCCTTACATGTATGTTTCTTGTCATGAGTCTACTTCTGCCGTGCCTACAATCTGCACGCGCGCAAGACGTAGAATCGTTTGTTCGTGATTTTTATATATGGTATCACAAGGAGATACTCATCTTAAGTCATCGCCCCGTTTTTGATCAGGCCATATTTAAATATGTGTGCAGATGTACTGCCAAGCGAGTTCAGTTTGACTATAATAGAGGGGTGAGTGCCGATGGGGCTGATTATTACCTAAAGGGGCAGGACTTTGGGAAAGAAGATATGGAAAACTTTATGGTGGGTAAATCCATTTCCGTAAACGATAGCCTCAGCCTTGTGCCTGTGAGTATGGGCCATAACAAAGAGTACGCACCCTACATTGTAGTTTATGTAGAAAAAATAAGGGGGCAAATGTGCATCAGCAAGGTGGAAGATAGCCGCTGGCCTAATTTTCGCGCGCCTGTGTACTGATCTGCTATTATTGGTTGCTGAGGCCTACCATGTGCTTTCAGGCTTGAATCAGAGCCTTTGTGCTGGGCATGACCCCTCATGCGTGCTCAAAACTGGCAGCGCCCCGCCCTTAAAAGTTATCCATGTATGCGCCCGGTGAGCAGTGTTTCGCCGGGCGCAGTTTGCAAAATCAACGTAGGAATCAAAACATGCGTATTCGCAACATACTTATTTGTGTGCTCACAAGTCTGCTGTGCCTTGGTTTCTTTTGCCCCAAGGCAACAAACGCAGCGCAAACACCGCAGGAATTTGTTAAGGGGTTTTATGAGTGGTACATCATTAAACATTATGAGGTGGATGATATTCTTGAAGAGGAAAAGTTACCGGAATATGTCGATGATTCCCTTATTGCGTATCTCAAAAGGAGAGGACCGTCAGATATATATTATTTTATACAGTTTGGTAGTAGCACCATGGCATTTAAAGATTGCCGTGTTGTAGTGAAAGATGTCCTCACGATGACAGATGGTGTATTTGTTGTTCCTGTCATGTTTAAGAAAGAAAATTTTGAGAGTGCTGTAATTGCATATGTAAAAAAACAGACTCTGGCTTTAAAATCGCATCTGTATCAGATATTTGCCCCTACTGAATAGCAGGAAAATCCATATGAAAAACTTTCCCTTGTATGTATATTCCTTGTCATGAACCTGCTTCAACCATGCCCACAATATGCACACGCACAAGACGTAGAGTCTTTTGTTCGTGATTTTTATAAATGGTATCTTAAGCAATCACTGTCGTTTGGTGAACAACACAGCTCGTTTGAGGATCTACCTGTTTTTGATCCGGCCATAGTCAAATATGTGTGCAGATGCACTGCCAAGCGCGTTCAGTTTGACTATAATAGGGGCGTGAGTGCCGATGGCGCAGATTATTACCAGAAGGGGCAAGAGGTTTTAAAAGAATCTCTGGAAAACTTCATGGTGGGTAAATCCATTTCCGTAAACGAAAGCCTAAGCCTTGTTCCTGTGAGCATGGGCTATTGACCCTCCCCCCGAAAAGTATGCCATTGAAAAGTTAGTGTTCCTGACATAGGAGCACAAGAATGAAACGTAGCAGATTCACCGAAGAACAGA
>NZ_ATUZ01000008.1 GCF_000420465.1 Desulfovibrio desulfuricans DSM 642
CTTGCTGCTCAAAGCGCAAGGGGCTTTGTCTTTTCCTCCTTCTACTACCCCCTCCCTTCCGTTCTTTTTTCCCCCTCGATTTTTATCGTTCCTCTCTGGTAGCGCGTCCAGAGCCCGTCAGCCGCATTTACGCAAACCCGACTTTTTGGGCCTGCCTGCGTCAAAATTAGTTTTTTAATGCTCACGTACTTGAAGTACGATGCGCTTAAAAAACTAATTTTTCCTTGTCAGTCCACAAAAATGCGTATTTTGCAAACTCGCCCAACACCAGCACGTCGCCTCCGCTCACGCTCCGGCGAGTCTAAGGATGGCAGCTCCACAACCATCTCCTGATCACGACCTGCAAAAGGCAAGAGGGAAGGCGGCACCACAACCACTTCACATCATTCCCGCTGAAAGGCAGGGGCACACTTGTGGCATAAGGCTTTGTAATTTCATTTATAACTTGAAACACTGCAAAAACTGCGAGCAAGGCAATCCCGATCATACGGCATTTGTGAACCCAGGCAACGGTTTGGCGGCGGGAGCTGTTTTGCCAGCGCCGATGTCAAGGCCATAACGGGTGCGGAAACAGCGCAACGGAGCCAGCGGCGTATGCGGGGCATGCAAAAGGATAAGATGGATTACTTTGTGGTGAGCAGCAAGAGCACGGAACAGCGTTTTACTCTGGTGGTGCGCTGTGAACCGGGGGCCGCCTCAGCGGAGCCTGCCTAACCGTTATGTGTTGCGCCCATAACCCCGTAGCGTGTCGGATTAGCCCTACTCTGCCATGAAGGGGGAAAAGCAAGTCAACTCGAAGCCCGTAGTGCTCTCCAAGCGCGCAACGTTTTTTATCTGGACTGTGTGCGAGTAGTGCAGATAGACAATCGCATTGTTTGCGCAATGCAGACGAGTAATTAACCGCCGTGTAGGCGGCTTAGAAGCCCACTGTTGTCAAAAAGGAACGGATGCGTGCGTAAACCGCCCTGCAGGCTGCTTGAAAGCGTCAATGATGCCGTTGCGGCTGCATGGCTGGTCTTGTCTGCGTCTATATGGGCAGGGCTTTCCTGTGTAATGCGGCTTCGAAAAGTTTTCTACATGTGCATTCTTACGGGCAAAGATATGAAAAGCCTGCTCGCTGCCAAGGCTTTTCAGCCGGGTGACTTCTTCTTGCCATAACCGCTGACATAAAAAATGTTCATTCCACAGAATTTGCTGCGCAATTTCTACAAGGTCGCATCTTAAACGCCATTATGGGAACACGGATCGACAACCCATTCCAACTGCGGCTTGCCTTGATCTGCCTTTCTCCTCCTTCCCTCAAAAAATGATCCTTTCTGCGACGAACCTGCTGCGTTGCATTGTTGCACCCTTTTGTCTGGGCTCAAACATTTCAATCCACTCTTTGCGGAAGAGGCAGCATATTGATGCTCATTTGTTAACGCTCGTTAACTATTTAAGCACGTTTTCGAGCATACAACGAGAATTTCTATGTGATTGTGATTTATATAACGTAAAAAAAGATCGTTTTTGCAATAGATTAAGTGCATTCTGCCAGATTTTTTCAACTTGCTTGCTGTATGGCATGTCTTTTGCTTGCATTGGTACATATTTGAACTGTTATAGAAACTGTTTGCTTGATGAATGATCACTGTTTTTCTGATTATTGTTTTAACTATTAAATCCATATGCTCATGAAATAACATAAAATGCATGCGGATTTGATAAAAATAACAGACTAAATGGAGAATGACATGGCTACAGCAACTACAGCTCTTGAAAACGCACTCGCACAACTGGAACAAGCGGCAGCCCTCGCCGGACTCGAACCCCATGTTCATGAATTTCTCAAGCGTCCCATGCGTGAACTTACAGTGCGCATCCCCCTTAAAATGGATAATGGTAGTGTAAAAAATTATCGAAGCCTACCGTTTTCACCACAACTGGGCCAACGGCCCCATTCGTGGCGGCACGCGTTTTCACAAGGATGAAACGCCCGATGACGTGCGTGCGCTGAGCATGTGGATGACTATCAAAAACGCCTGCAACAACATTCCCAACGGCGGCGGCAAGGGCGGCATTGCTGTTGACCCCACCACCTTGTCTCTCAACGAACTGGAGCGGTTGTGCCGTGGCTATATCCGCGCCATCTCTTCCATCACCGGCCCCTGGATGGACTTTCCCGGCGCTGACATCGGCACCGATACCCGCACCCAAAGCTGGATGCTGGACGAATGGGAAGCCATGCACCAGCGGCTTGAACCGGCTGCCGTGAGCGGAAAGGCCATGCCCCTTGGCGGTTCTGCCGGGCGCGCTCTGGCCACCAGCCGTGGCGTGCAGTACGCCACCCGTGCGGTTGCGGCCTCTGTGGGCAAGCCCATGTCGAGCTTGCGCGCTGTTGTGCAGGGTTTTGGCAAGGTGGGCGGAAACCTTGTGTCGCTGTACAATGAAGACAATGTGACCATCTGCGGCGTAAGCGACGTGAACGGCGGCATCTACAATGCCGGTGGTCTCGATGTGAAGGACGTGTTTGCCTGGTTTGAAGAAAAGGGCACCCTGACCGGGTATCCCAAAGCCAAGGCCGTGACCAACGCGGAACTGCTGGTGCAGGATTGCGACGTGCTGGCCCCCTGCGCTGTGCAGAGCGTTATCACCCCTGAAAATGCGGCTAACGTTAAGGCTTGGGCCATTATGGAAGGCGCCAACGGCCCTGTGACTGTTGAAGCCGAAAAAATTCTGCGCGACCGCAAGATTATCGACTGCCCCGATGTGTACGCCAACTCTGGCGGCACCCAGGTGGCACATTTTGAGCGCATTCAGAACCTCAATAACGACTGCTGGACTGAAGAATTCGTCAACAAGAAGCTCGAAGGCGTGTTCCTTGACGTATTCAATGAAATATATGCGGTCTCCAACGAGAAAAACATCACCATGCGCATGGCCTGCTGGGTCAAGGCGTTGAACCATACAGTGGCTTCCATGAAGTGGCGTAGCTGGGTATAGGCGTTTTAGAAGCATAAGCTTAACGCCGTATCAAGGGGGGCAGCCGAGATTTGTGCCTCTGAACCAGAAATGGCGACCTCCCTGTTTTACCTCAAGCAACTGCACGTATGCAGGTTACCCAAAGTGCGCCCAACGGGGTGCGCAATGCAGGCCGCCCGCCTGAACACCAACAGGCGGGCGGCAGTCATTGCTGGGGCCTTTATGCTGGCATTACAATCATCGGGTGAGGTCATATGGAAGTCAGTTTTGTTCATTATCTGGGCATGTTTCTGGTGGTCGGCATTACCCTTGGATACTCAATTTATTCCGCGCGCAGCGTAAAATCTGCGGACGGGTTCAGCCTTGTGGGCCGTGCCGCTTCTTCTCCTCTGGTGGCGGGCGGTATTGTGGGCGTTATTATCGGCGGCGGCGCTACGGTGGGCACGGCGCAGCTGGCCTATCAGGCCGGTCTTTGCGCATGGTCGTATTCTCTTGGTGCAGGGTTGGGGTTTTTGGTGCAGGGCATTTTTTACGCCCGCGCCCTGCGGCGCACCAATCTTGAAACCGTTCCCGAATTTTTTGGCCTGCATTATGGCAAATACGCCGCCCCGGTCATCAGCATATGCGGTACCTTGAGCATGCTGTGCGGCTGCGTGGCCGGCGTCATTGCGGGGATAAACATACTGGCCGCAATCCTTAAAATCAGCCCGCTTGCGGCAACCTTTCTGCTTGCGGCGCTTGTGCTTATGACCGTGTTTTTCAGCGGCCAGAAAGGCAGCAGCGTTACTGGTATTATAAAAATGAGTGTGCTATGGGTGGGCCTGCTGGTAGGCAGCGCGGTGGCTGTGGTATCGCTGTACGAACTTCCTGATTTCTCCACGGTATTTCCGCATGAGCCTTGGCTGAATCTTTTCAGCACCGGTACCGGGCAGGTGCTCGGCAACATATTCTCAACAGTGGTGGGCATTTGCTGCTCGCAGAACTACATTCAGGCCCTGTACTCGGCCAGCGATGCCCGCACGGCTTCTCGCGGGGCCATCATGGCTGGGTTGGTGGTTATCCCTGTCGGGTTGCCCATTGTGGCCATTGGCATGTTCATGCACGCGCAAAATCCGGCATTACCTCCTATTTTGGCCTTGCCCACGTTTTTCTTTACCTATTTGCCCGACTGGTTTGGCGGCATAGCCATTTCGGGGGTGCTGCTGGCCATCATCGGTTCTACCGCAGGGCAGGCTTTGGGCATTGGCACCATGATTTCGCGCGACTTTGTGGGCAATGTGTTCAAGGTTACATCGAGCGAGGGGATTCTGAAGGCCAACCGGATTACCCTTGTCATCGTGACCGCGATCTTTTCGACGCTGGCCTATACGTATCTTCATTCCACCGTGCTGTACTGGAATTTCTTCTCCTTCCTGCTGCGCGGCGGCGGTGTTTTTGTGCCGCTGACACTGGCGATTTTCAAGCCCGGCTGGCTCTCGCCTTTCTGGGCTCTTACCTCCATCATTTGCAGCACCACGGCAGCCATTGTCGCCAAGCTGGCTTTCGATGTGAGCCAGCCGCTGTTCCTTGCCCTGGGCATCAGCCTTGCTATTGTGGCCTTGGGCATTGTGATCTCTGGCAAGAGCTACCGGGCTGTCTACATTAACGCGCAGGCCGAAAAGCAGGCCGACCCTGTGTAGCAGGGCGGTGGCAAAAGTTGCTGAGGCAGAATTTGTAGTCTGGCTGCGTCATACCGCTGTGACATGTGCTGACAACACGGCAGGGAGTTCAACGTGCGGCTTAGGGATGCCAAGGGCCGCGTAAACAACCTGTTGCGTTTTTAAACATATCTGCCCTCACGAGGCGGCTTGCATTCAAAGGCGCGTTATGCCCCAGTATGCAGGCCGCTTTTTTGCCTTTATCAACCTCATGGCGGAAAATACCCCGTCCCTTTTTGTATGTAGCCCACCGCGTACGAATTTTTGCATGACACAGCAGATTTATTACATGTGCGCGTTTCGTGCTGCTGAAATGGATGGAGAATTGATCAGATAACTGTCGGAAAAACTGCCCGTTGATGGGGCTTGCCCCCGTTTTTGGTGTAAAGCCGTTTAGAGCCAGCAACTCCAGCCAATAAACTGGATGCTTAAAAAGCAGGAAACCCGCAAAGCTGATAGCTTAGCGGGCTTCTTTGAACTCCCTTGGAGTTCAAGATGGTGCAAAGGGGAGACTCGGCACCATTTGATATGTGGATTTTCAACGGGCTGAAATTGTTGTAATTTATTTTTTTGTTCACGAAGACTTGTGACCCCGTTTGTGACCCCATAGTAGCTGTGACTTACGTGAAAATCTAGCGGCAAGATGAGGTCGAACACTGCTGCTAATTCTTCAAATTCATCCCCAATAGTCTTTGCGGGCTTTAGCAAAACCATCACCAGAGTTCATACCACACCGGGGCAGAAACTTGGGGTACTGCGGTACTCCAAAGCTTGCGGGCCATAGCCGGGTCCAAGTAAAGTTTCCCTTGCCAAGCTCAACGCCAAAGTCTCCGCCAAAAGTTGCGTAATCCACCACCTGCATTTTCATTTAGGCCTAGCTAGCCATACTGGAAACGCGGGCTTCACACTTGGCCCGTCGCGTCAGTCGCTATAAATGTTGTCATGGTTTGCAAGCCACTGCATGGCTGTTGTGGTCTCAATTCCCTGCTGAAAATTAAAAGTATTTGCCATACTCCATGCCACGCCGTCAGGACGTGCGAAGGCGAGTCGATATTTCGCTGCTGTGTCATTTGGGGAATTGCGCACATCGTCGATCAGCATTTCCTTAGTCAGTAATTTTTTCTCAGCTATGTCCCCCCACCGACTCTCCATTAGCTCTGCAATTTCACTGTATTTCAAAGTATCGCCAGCAATATAAACAATTTTGTTGCGAATTTCAGGCTGATAAAAGAATATTTCAGCCGTTAACATGCCAATATCTTCGGGGGTGGTTAGCGTTACAGAGTATTGCCAGTCGCCGAGGCCATATACAGTATGGTTTTTTTCATCGACCACACCAAAACTTGGTTCAAAGAGGTAGCTAGTAAAAATTCCAGTGGAGACAATGGTCCAATCGGTCTTGCTTTGCCCACGTAAAAGATGACGCACCTCAAGTTGTTCATCCCATACCTCTTGCCCACTTCCTTTCCCCACGATGTCGTAGTCCACACCAAATTGCCACGGAAAGTAGCGAGTTACACCTGCATTGAGCACAGCCGTGGTAATTTTGATCTGCGTTCCTGGTCCACCAACAAAACCACTACAGTTGATTACCGCGTTAAACTGTCGAAAAAGGGTGCTCAATTCATCAATACTCTGTCTTTGCAGATCCCCTTCTACCACGGATATACCTATCGTTCTGAGTTCATCAAGCCGATCTTTTCGCGGACCAGAAACAGCGTGACTGGCTTCCTCTTTGAGTAATACGCTGATTTTTGTCGATGGATTTTTGTGAGTTTTTTTACTCATTGCACGCAATACGGGCATTCCAAGTTGCCCTGCACCAAGCACGAGGACTGTGTTTGTGGATTGTTCTGTTAACAGCATCATATATATCTCCTTTGAGTTTGCTTTAGGCTAACATTGACCCTCCCCCCGAAAAGTATGCCATTGAAAAGTTAGTGTTCCTGACATAGGAGCACAAGAATGAAACGTAGCAGATTCACCGAAGAACAGATTATTGGAATTTTGCGGCAAGCCGAGGCTGGAGTTCGCGTTGTCGATCTATGCCGTCAGCATGGCATCTCGGATGCGACCTTTTACAAGTGGCGCAGCAAGTTCGGTGGAATGAACATCTCTGACGCAAAGCGATTACGCCAGTTAGAGGAAGAAAACGCACGGCTGAAAAGACTTGTAGGCGAGCAGGCACTTGATATTGTCGTCCTAAAGGACGTGATCTCAAAAAACTTTTGAAG
>NZ_ATUZ01000009.1:0-2500 GCF_000420465.1 Desulfovibrio desulfuricans DSM 642
CGTACTTCAAGTACGTGAGCATTAAAAAACTAATTTTGACGCAGGCAGGCCCAAAAAGTCGGGTTTGCGTAAATGCGGCTGACGGGCTCTGGACGCGCTACCAGAGAGGAACGATAAAAATCGAGGGGGAAAAAAGAACGGAAGGGAGGGGGTAGTAGAAGGAGGAAAAGACAAAGCCCCTTGCGCTTTGAGCAGCAAGGGGCTTTGGAGCAATCGTTGACAGCGGCCTACTTTCCCACATGACGTTATGCAGTATCATCGGCGATGGAGAGCTTAACTTCCGAGTTCGGAATGGGATCGGGTGTACCCTCTCCTCCATGGCTATCAACGAAATTTGTCAAAATATTAATTGACAGGGACGGAAGGATTTTTTTCAAACACAAGCCTCACGGGCTATTAGTACTGGTCAGCTCCACACCTCGCGGCGCTTCCACCTCCAGCCTATCAACGAGGTAGTCTACCTCGGCCCTTTAGGGATTGCTCCAGGGAGAACTTATCTTAAGGCAGGCTTCCCGCTTAGATGCTTTCAGCGGTTATCCCTTCCGCACATAGCTACCCTGCTGTGCCGTTGGCACGACAACAGGTCCACCAGGGGTGCGTCCATCCCGGTCCTCTCGTACTAGGGACAGGCCCTTTCAATTCTCCAGCGCCCACAGAAGATAGGGACCAAACTGTCTCACGACGTTTTAAACCCAGCTCGCGTACCACTTTAAACGGCGAACAGCCGTACCCTTGGGACCTGCTTCAGCCCCAGGATGTGATGAGCCGACATCGAGGTGCCAAACCGCATCGTCGATGTGAACTCTTGGATGCGATCAGCCTGTTATCCCCGGCGTACCTTTTATCCAATGAGCGATGACCCTTCCATTCGGGATCACCGGATCACTAACACCTACTTTCGTACCTGCTCGAGATGTCTCTCTTGCAGTCAAGCTCCCTTATGCGTTTGCACTCGACGGCTGGTTTCCAATCAGCCTGAGGGAACCTTTGCATGCCTCCGTTACTCTTTAGGAGGCGACCGCCCCAGTCAAACTACCCACCAGACACTGTTCCCTCACCGGATAACGGTCGAGGGTTAGGGACCTGAAAAAACAAGGGTGGTATTTCAACAATGACTCCCCCCATACTAGCGTACAGAGTTCACAGTCTCCCACCTATCCTACACATGCAGTTCCAAATCCCAATGTCAAGCTATAGTAAAGGTGCACAGGGTCTTTCCGTCTTTCTGCGGGTACACGGCATTTTCACCGCGACTTCAATTTCACCGAGTCTCTGGCCGAGACAGTGTGGAGATCGTTACGCCATTCGTGCAGGTCGGAACTTACCCGACAAGGAATTTCGCTACCTTAGGACCGTTATAGTTACGGCCGCCGTTTACCGGGGCTTCAATTCGAAGCTTTGCTTGCGCTGACCTCTCCTTTTAACCTTCCGGCACCGGGCAGGCGTCAGTCCGTATACGTCGTCTTTAGGACTTCGCACAGACCTATGTTTTTAGTAAACAGTCGCCACCACCATTTCTCTGCGGCTCCCTCAGGCTCGTTAAGTGAATTAACTTCACCCGGAGGAGCACCCCTTCTTCCGAAGGTACGGGGTTATTTTGCCGAGTTCCTTGGCCAGAGTTCTCTCGAGCGCCTTGGATTATTCATCCCACCCACCTGAGTTGGTTTGCGGTACGGTTTGCACATCCTAAACTTAGAAGATTTTCTAGGCAGTATAGGCTCAACAGCTTCAGACCTTACGGTCACGGACTCGCGTCTCGACGTAGAGCGGTACGGATTTGCCTGTACCACACGTCTACCTGCTTGCACCGGGACAACCAACACCCGGCCTGTCTACCTTTCTGCGTCCCTCCATCGCACAGATGTACAAGTACGAGAATATTAACTCGTTTCCCATCAGCTACGCCTTTCAGCCTCACCTTAGGGACCGACTAACCCTGGGAAGATTACCTTTACCCAGGAAACCTTGGGTTTACGGCGAACGGGTTTTTCACCCGTTTTATCGTTACTCATGTCAGCATAATCACTTCTCCACAGTCCAGCATGCTTTACAACACACCTTCTGCCCGTGAAGAACGCTCCCCTACCAGACCACATACGTGGAATTCAAAGCTTCGGTACTATGCTTAGCCCCGTTACATTTTCGGCGCAACGTCATTAGACCAGTGAGCTATTACGCTTTCTTTAAACGATGGCTGCTTCTAAGCCAACGTCCTGGGTGTCTCTACAACGTCACCACCTTAACCACTGAGCATAGATTTGGAGACCTTAGCTGTTGATCTGGGCTCTTACCCTCTCGACAATGGACCTTAGCACCCACTGTCTGACTCCCATGGTACATCTGACCGGCATTCTGAGTTTGAAAGAGTTTGGTAATCTGGTAGGACCCCTAGCTCTGTCAGTGCTTTACCTCCGGTAGACAATCCATGAGGCTATACCTCAATATATTTCGGGGAGAACCAGCTATCACCGGGTTTGATTGGCCTTTCACCCCTATCCAC
>NZ_ATUZ01000010.1 GCF_000420465.1 Desulfovibrio desulfuricans DSM 642
GGGGGTTTTTTACGTTAACTGCTTTCGCGCGATTAGCCCTATATTTTGATTTTTTTCTTACTTGTGCTTGGGGCACAGTTCTTCTATTTTTCGTTTTAAGCAGCTTATTCGAAAAAATATATTTTTATATACTATGCTAGGAGGATTTATGGCGTTCAAAATCCCAACTCCGATGGCATCAATGGATACAAGCCCAGAAACTCTTTTTCGCGACCTCAGAAACAGAACCGTGGAAGGTTTGCTTTCTCAGCAAGCAGACATGCTGCGTGCGTACATGCTCAAGCATACGGACTCGGATGTTGCTCTGGAGTTGCCTACAGGGAGCGGAAAAACACTCGTTGGCCTGCTCATCGCTGAATGGAGAAGACGAAAATATCAGGAACGCTGCGTTATGCTTTGCCCAACTCGTCAACTTGTACACCAGGTTGTTGCACAAGCAAGCGAAAAATATGGAATTGATGCCATTGGGTTTACCGGATCTCAACGAGGGTATTCTGAACGCAATAAAACTCGTTTCATAAGTGGAGAAGCTATTGCAATTACAACATATAGCTCTTTATTTAATACAAAACCTTTTTTTAGTGATGCTCAAACTTTAATTTTTGATGATGCCCATTCAGCAGAGAATTATGTATCTTCTCTCTGGTCACTAACAATAAGTAGAAAAGAAGATTATGAAATATTTAAATCTGTCTGGAAATTAATTGAACCGCATATTCCATTTTATGATCGCACAAGATTTGATTCAAGTGATGAGCCTCAGCTTGACACCGTGTTCGTCAATAAGCTTCCTACGCCAATTCTTCATAAAATAAAAGAATCTCTAATAAGTGTGCTGGATATATCAGTGGGTTCAGCAAACTCAACAGACCTTTATCATGGCTGGTCAATGCTTAGAGACCATATAACGGCTTGTCATCTATATTACTCAGCGCACACCATTCTTATTCGTCCATTAACTCCACCAACAAAAAGTTTTGATCCATTTGTAAATGCAAAGCAGCGCGTTTACATGTCTGCAACTCTTGGGGAAGGTGGCGATCTCGAAAGAATTTTTGGAAGAGAAAAAATTTCACGCATTCCAGCACCCGAAGGTTGGGATAAGCAGGGCGTCGGGCGTCGGTTTATTGTTTTCCCAATGGCATTTGCTAGCGAACAAAAAACTCTTGCAAAAGGCTTAGAGTGGGCAAAAAAGCTAGGGCGTTGTTTAATTCTAACTCCAAGTAATTCAGCGGTTGATGAAATAAAGGGGTTGATTCAGAAGGTCAGCGGTCTGGATAATTTTAAGCTATTTTCAGCATCTGACATTGAAACATCTAAAAAAGAATTTGTAGCAACGAAAAATGCATTTGCAATTTTGGCCAATAGATATGATGGAATAGATTTCCTTGGTGAAGAATGCAGATATCTTATTGTTAACGGGCTACCGGAATCGACAAATTTACAAGAACGATTTTTTGTTAGTCGACTAGGATCTTCTGTCCTCTTTAAGAACAGAATTAAAACAAGAGTAACGCAAGCGATTGGACGCTGCACAAGGTCTTCAACTGATTATGCTCTTGTTTTGGTTACAGGTGAAAAACTGAATGAATTTTTCTTTAAAATAGAAAATAGACAAATCCTACACCCAGAACTGCAATCAGAAGTTTATTTTGGAATTGAACAATCAAAAGAAGGTTCTTTTAGGGCTATTGAGGACAATATTAATTCATTTGTTGAACAAAACAAAGAATGGAAAGAGGCTGATACTTCTATTATTTCCCTGAGAGACCATTTTAATCAACAACCACTTGGCGCCGCACACGAACTGGAAGCATCTGTAGCTTATGAAGTACAATATCAGGACAAAATGTGGAATGAAGATTTTTCTGGTGCCATGCATGCAAGTAAAAACGTTCTTACACATTTAAGCGGTGATGCATTGCGAGGATATCGTGCCTTATGGAATTATCTTAATGGTAATGCAGCTTATCTTATTTCAGATGGTTCAGCGGTAGAAGTTGCAAAAAAGAGCTATTCCGCAGCAGCTGCTGCTGCGGAACGTCTTACATGGCTCAAAGGATTGTCCGCAATTCTTGATAAAGCAGCCCCAGCAGTTGACATAGATGCTTTGGTCTCAAGTCAAATAGATGCTATTGAGCTTCTGTTTGAAAAACTTGGAAAGTCTAGCAGCAAAAACATTGAAAAGTTTTTCAGCGGCATACAAAGCGGGTTAGCTGCTAATGATGCAGATTCATTTGAGCTTGCACAGGTTAACCTTGGCAAACTTTTAGGCTTAAATGCTGACAATTCTTCAGATCAGGGTGCCCCCGACCCATGGTGGTTTCTCGGATACAAAGGAATTGTATTTGAAGATTATACTGACACCGAGAATCATCCGACTATCTCAAAGCGCAAAGTTTTGCAGGCTAAAGCGCATCCAGATTTCTTGAAGCAGAAGTATCCATATATACAATTCGATTCAGTATTCTGCTCTCGAACAGAACAGATTGACAGTGCAGCAATACCCCACGCAAAAGACTTAATGTTTCTGAATGCTGAAAGCCTACAGAAATGGGCAGATAATGCCATATCAATTATGCGTGATATTTGGCTAAAATTTCCAGGTGCTGGTAATTTGGAGTGGAAAGATGACGCGACTAAAAAAATATGTAGCAGTGGCCTCGATAGTAAAAGTGTTTTTGCACAACTTACAGAACGAAAAATAGAAGAACTGTGCCCCAAGCACAAGTAAGAAAAAAATCAAAATATAGGGCTAATCGCGCGAAAGCAGTTAACGTAAAAAACCCCC
>NZ_ATUZ01000011.1:600000-835434 GCF_000420465.1 Desulfovibrio desulfuricans DSM 642
CCGCTGCATAATGCCGGGCCTGTCGATGGGCCGGATGCAGCGCCGGGCAGCGAGAGCCGGGATGGGGCCACGCTGCGCAGCCGCGCGGCATCCCTCGCCTGGAACTGCCTTGGCCGTCTGCCCGCGGGCCTGCTTGGGGCATCCGCCCCGCAGCTTGCCATGCTGGCTGCCATGTCGCTGGCGTCCAGTCTGGGCCGGGGGCAGGTGGCTGCCCTCTACTATGCCGAACGGCTGCTCGAACTGCCCCTTGGACTGGTAGGCGTGTGTCTGGGCATGGCTAGCCTGCCCACACTGAGCCGTCTTGCCGCTGCCAGAGAATTTTCGCTTTTTTCAGAGCAGCTGCGCACGGCCCTGCGTTTGACCCTGCTGTTGAGCCTGCCCGCAGCCGCAGGATTGTGGGCCGTGGGGCCGCGCCTTGTGGAAGGTCTGCTGCGCCACGGAGCCTTTGGCGACAACGCCTCTTACGAAACAGGCCTTGCCCTGTGGGCCTATTTGCCGGGCTTGCCCGCCTTTGCCGTCAACCGTTCCTTGCTGGCGGCCTGCAACGCGCTGGGCGAGGTGCGGCGCACAGCGGTCAGCGCCGTATGGGCCGTGGTTGCTACGCTTGCGGTCGGGGCCGCACTGGTTCATAGTCTTTCGGGCAGTCTTGGCGTCATGGCCCCGGCGCTGGCCGTGAGCCTTGGCATGTGGCTGCAATGCGGCTTTTTGCTGTGCATTCTGGGTAGGGCGTTGAAAAAAAGTTCCGCTGGCACGTCATCTGCCAGCGTTTGCCTGCCCCCGGCGGGGGCGGTGCTGCGGCAACTCGCCGCTGCGGCGGCCACGGCCTTTGCCGCATGGCAATTGCTGGAACTGTTGGACGGGCGCAGTATGTGGCTGGGGCTTGCCCTTGCCATCATTGGCGGCGCAACAGTCTGGGCTTTTTGTCTGTTTGTTCTGCGCGATGCTGACGCCCTTGCGGCTGCCCGCGCACTGGCGCACCGTCTGCATGGCAGACCACACCAACAGTAAGGAGAGCGGGAGCGTGGCTCTCGCGGCAAAGCATATGCCCAATATCTCTCATGTTCTGCGCCGCAGGCTTGCCCTCGCCGTATGGGTTGCGGCTTTGCTGCTGTTCCTGCTGCTTGGCGTCTGGAACGTCAACGAGGACAGGCAGGAGGCGGAAAACCGCCTTGGCAGCGAGGCCGGACGTACCGCAGCGCAACTGGCGGCTCTGCTTTCCCTGCCCGCCTGGGAGCTGGACGAACTGACCGCGCGCGCAATCGTTATGGCGGCCATGACCGATGAATCCATTTACGCCATCAAGGTGCAGACACCGCGTGGCATGCTGGAAGGGCAGCGGCGCAACTACCAGTGGGAACCCATCCCCTGGGACGATGAAATTGCGGAAAACAGTGTGCAGGGGATGAACCCGCTCAAGATGGAAGGCCGCCTCGTGGGCTCGGTGGAAGTGTACCTTTCGCCCCGCATTACTGATGAAGATCTGGCCCAGAAGGCCCGCCGGGAAGTGGCGCGTTTTTGTCTTTCCGCCCTGTTTTCAACTTTGGTCTTGTTGGCCCTGCTCTGGCACTGGGGCGATCTGGCCCGGCTGAAAGCCTTGCTGCTGGAGCGTACAGCACCGCGCGGGACTGCGGCGTCCGGCACTGAACCTGTTGCTGATTCGGCTCCTGCGGCACCATCGGAACCCGGCCTTGCAGATATTTTTGAATCAGGCTCGACTGGGGATAATACAGCCCGCAGTCATGAGGCATCATCGCAGCCAGCCGCCGAAGCGCAGGGCGGGAACGCCGCACCCTTGAGCGAAGATATCGCAGCCGGGGCTGTTGTGAGCGCCGAACTTGGGCGGGCCTTTTTGCTGCGCCGCCCAGAAGCATGGCGCGTTACGGCGGGAATGTTCGGCAGAACGTTTGCCCCGGCCCCTGATCTGCTGTTGCGCCTCTATGCGCTGGAAGACGCGGACAACCTGTGCCGCCTGGGGCGGATTCTTGAAAAAGCAGCGCCCTGCGTGGGCGCGGAGCGGCTGGTCTCTGCCGCGCATGCAATGCAGTGGGCCGTGAATGATTCGGACGCCGCTTCTGCGGCTCAGGCCGTGGAAGAATGCGTGCTGGCGCTGCGCGAAGTGCTGGGCGCGCTGGAAGGGCAAACGGCCGGCAAGGAAAGTAATCCCTCGGTGCAAGAGGGCGGAAGATAAGGAGATCATATGGGGTTTTTCTCTGCCATAAAAAAGATGTTCGGCGGCGCGGAAGATGCGGCAAATGCGGCGCAGGAAGCGCCCGCAGAAGTTGGCGCAGGTGCTGCCGCAACTGAAGCTCTTGCAGAACCTGCTGCGAAATCTGCGGCAGAAGTCACTGCCCAGCCCTTTGCGGCATTTGCCGCTGATGAGGCCCTGACCCTGCGGCTGCGCGAGGCCGAGCCTCGGCTTTCCGTATGGCTTGGCATTGTGCTTGAGGGCGTGGACGAGGCGGGCGACCTGCTGTGGCAGCGTTTGTTTTTTTTGCTGCGCGCCCTTGATGCCCCGGAGGCCGAAGCGCAGAACTTTGTGCGTGATTTTCAGGAATGGCTCGCCCGCATGGATTATCGGCAGGTGGAGGAATTTCGTTCTGAATTGCAGTACCGTCTGGCTCTCGCCCTTGATATGGAAGACGAAGAGGACGAGCGCAACCGTTTGTTCCTCAAGATCAGCCAGGGCCTTTCGCGCACCCGCGAGCAGTTTTCCAAGGGGCTGGACGCATTGTTTGCCGGACATGGCGAACTGGACGACGCCTTCTGGGAAGAACTGGAAGAACTTTTTATCATGGCCGATCTTGGCTACGAACCCTCCGTTGAACTGGTGGAGCGTCTGAAAGAGCGCGCTCGCAAGGAAAAGGTTACGGAATCCACCAAGGTGCGCCAACTGCTCATGGCCGAAGTGGAAGAAATCTTTCGCGCGCCGCGCCGCATTGCAGCCGTTAACCAGCCCGAAGTCGTGCTGATGATTGGCGTCAACGGCGTGGGTAAAACCACCACCATTGCCAAGCTGGCCCACCGCGACCGCATGCAGGGCAAAAAGGTCATGATTGCCGCCGCCGATACCTTCCGCGCTGCCGCTATTGAGCAGTTGCAGGTCTGGGCCGGGCGCGTTGGCGCGCTGTTCCATGCGCGCACCGCTGGTTCCGACCCTGCCGCCGTGGCTTACGAGGCTATGGATCGCGCGCTTCAGGAAGGCGTGGATGTGCTCTATGTGGACACTGCAGGCCGCCTGCAGACCAAGGTCAACCTGATGGAAGAACTGAGCAAGATCCGTCAGGTGCTGGGCAAAAAGCATGCGGGAGCGCCGCACCGCACCATTCTGGTGATTGACGCCACCACCGGGCAGAACGCCCTTTCGCAGACCAAACTGTTCAAGGAAGCGGCGGGCATTGATGAACTCATCATCACCAAGCTCGACGGCACGGCAAAGGGCGGCGTAGCCATTGCCGTTGCCATGCAGCACCACCTGCCCATCACCTATGTGGGCCTTGGCGAAAAAATGGAAGACCTGCGCCCCTTCAGCGGCGAGGATTATGCCCGCGCCCTGCTGGGCGTGAAGGAAGACGCGTAGGCCCCTTCAGGATTCAAACCTGCAATGCCGGCGCGATTGCCGGAAGCGGAGCATGCCATGAGAAGAGCGTTTATCTGTCCGTCCAAGTACGTGCAGGGCGAGAACGAACTGCTCAACCTTGGGTATTTTGTGCGGCAGTACGGCACAAAGGCCTTGCTGGTAGCCACGGAAAGCAGCGTGAACAGGGTGCGCCAGACACTGGACGCCACAGCGGCCAAATTTGGCGTGACCTTTGTGGAAACGGAATTTCAGGGCGAATGTTCACGCGTTGAAATCGCCCGCCTTGGCGAGCTGGCGCGTAAGCATTCCTGCCAGTGCACCGTGGGGCTTGGCGGCGGCAAGGCGCTGGACACGGCGCGTTGCGTTGCGGCGGGGCAGGGAGTCATTGTGGTGCCCACCACTGCGGCTACAGACGCGCCCACGAGCCACTCCGCGGTGATCTATACGCCAGACGGCGAAATGGAAGACTACGCCTATTTTCCCCGCAATCCCGATGTGGTGCTGATGGATGTTTCCATAATTGCCGCCTCGCCCGTGCGCTATCTGGTGTCGGGCATGGGCGATGCCCTTTCCACCTATTTTGAGGCCCGGGCCAACGTGCGTTCGTGCGCTCCCGTCAACGCTGGGCTGCCCTGCGGCGCGCGCACGGGCGACTGCCCCCCGGCCAGAGGCACCCTTGCAGCGCAAGCCCTTGCCGCCACCTGCTACCGCACCCTGCTGGAAGACGGCTACAAGGCCGTGCTGGCCTGTCAGGCCAAGATGGCGACGCCTGCGCTGGAAAACATCATTGAAGCCAACTCCCTGCTTTCCGGCCTGGGCTTTGAGAGCGGCGGTCTTGCGGCAGCCCACGCCGTTCACGATGGCCTGACCGCGCTGGAAGAAACCCACACCTATCTGCACGGCGAAAAGGTCGCCTTTGGCACGCTGGTGCAACTGGTGCTGGAAAACGCCCCCACGGAAGAACTGGACGAAGTGTTGGGCTTTTGCACCTCAGTGGGCCTGCCCGTGTGCCTGAGCGATATCGGCATTACGGACATCAGCCCCGAAGCCCTGCGCAAGGTGGCCCGCAAGGCCTGCCTGCCCGAAGAATCCATCCACGCCATGCCCTTCCCCATCACGGAAGAGAGCGTAGCTGCGGCTATTATGGCGGCGGACGCGCTGGGCAACGCATTCAGAAGTTGAACGCATTTGCGGATCAAATCTGCAAGACGATAGTGTGCTCAAAAAAAGGGGGATTCCTGTTCGGAATCCCCCTTGTATTCGGGTTGGGTATCAGCCTTGCGCCGTTTACTCGGCCCGGAAGGTGAGCTTGTCGTCCGCAGCATCCACAGTGACGCACTGTCCGTCGCGGATTTTGCCGCCCACCAGTTCCTTGGCAAGCGGGGTTTCCACCGCCTGCTGCACGTAGCGCTTGAGGGGCCGCGCGCCGTACACAGGGTCGTAACCGGCATCGCCAATAAACTTGCGGGCCGCATCAGTAAGCTCAAGCCTGATCTTGCGGTCTTCAAGCCGCTTGCGCAGCCGGTCGACCTGAAGATCCACAATGCGGGCAATCTGGTCGCGCCGCAGGGGCAGAAAGACCACGGTTTCGTCCACGCGGTTGAGGAACTCGGGGCGGAAGTGCGCCCGCAGATCCTCCATGACCCTTTCCCGCGCGCCCTCCTTGAGCGAGCCATCGGCAGAGATGCCCTCCAGCAGGTGCATGGAGCCGATGTTGGAGGTCATGATGACTATGCAGTTGCGAAAGTCCACCGTGCGTCCCTGGCTGTCCGTAAGGCGTCCATCGTCCAGCAGTTGCAGCAGGGTGTTGAACACATCCGGGTGCGCCTTTTCAATCTCGTCAAACAGAATGACGGAGTAGGGCTTGCGGCGTACGGCTTCGGTAAGCTGACCGCCTTCGTCATAGCCCACGTATCCTGGAGGCGCGCCGATGAGCCGCGAAACGGAGTGCTTCTCCATGTATTCGCTCATGTCGAGCCGCACCATGTTGTCTTCCGTATCAAAGAGCGCCTCGGCCAAAGCCTTGGAAAGCTCGGTCTTGCCCACGCCCGTGGGGCCAAGGAAAATGAACGAACCTGTGGGCCGCGCCGGGTCGGAAAGCCCCGCGCGGGCGCGCAGTACGGCATCGGCCACGGCTGTAACGGCCTCGTCCTGACCGACCACGCGCTCGTGCAGCTGGTCGCCCAGGCGCAGAAGCTTTTCGCGTTCGGATTCAAGCAGGCGCGTTACCGGGATGCCCGTCCACTTGCCCACAATTTCGGCTACATCGTCGGGCCGCACTTCTTCCTTGAGCAGACGCGGGCCTTCGTGTTCCGAACCAGCGCCGGAAGCGGCGGCCAGCTTCTTTTCCAGCTCAAGCAGTTTGGAGTACTTGAGCTCGGCGGCCTTGTTGAGGTCGTAGGCGCGCTCGGCCTGCTCAATGGCAAGCTTGGTCTGCTCGATCTGCTCCTTGATTTCACGCACGTGGTCGATGGAGCCTTTTTCGCTCTCCCACTGCTTGCGCATGTTGGCCTGCTGGGCGCGCAGATCGGCCAGTTCGTTCTCAAGTTTTTCAAGGCGCTCGCGCGAAGCGGCGTCTGTTTCACGGCGCAGGGCTTCGCGCTCGATTTCAAGCTGCATGACCTTGCGGTTCACTTCGTCCAGATCCGCGGGCAGCGAGTCGATCTCGGTGCGGATCATGGCTGCGGCCTCGTCAATGAGGTCAATGGCCTTGTCCGGCAGCTGACGATCGGTGATGTAGCGGTGTGACAGAACCACCGCTTCAACAATGGCAGAGTCGCTGATCCGTACGCCGTGGTGCACCTCGAAGCGTTCTTTCAGCCCGCGCAGGATGGAGATGGCGTCTTCCACCGTGGGTTCTTCAACCATGACGGGCTGGAAGCGGCGTTCCAGAGCCGGGTCTTTTTCAATATATTTGCGGTACTCGTCCACCGTGGTCGCGCCAATGCAGTGCAGCTCGCCGCGCGCCAGCATAGGCTTGAGCAGATTGCCCGCATCCATGGCCCCTTCTGTTTTGCCCGCGCCCACGATGGTGTGCAGTTCGTCGATGAACAGAATGATCTGTCCCTCGCTCTTTTGCACCTCGTTGAGCACGGCTTTGAGGCGTTCCTCAAACTCGCCGCGGTACTTTGCGCCTGCGATGAGCGCGCCCATATCAAGGGCAAAAAGCTTGCGGCCCTTGAGGCCCTCCGGCACGTCCCCCTTGACGATGCGGAAGGCCAGGCCTTCCACAATGGCGGTTTTGCCCACGCCCGCCTCGCCTATGAGCACCGGGTTGTTCTTGGTGCGGCGCGAGAGAATGCGGATAACGCGGCGGATTTCGGAATCGCGGCCAATGACCGGGTCCATCTTGCCCTGACGGGCTGCTTCCACGAGATCGCGGGCGTACTTGGTCAGCGCTTCAAAGGTGTCTTCGGGGGTGGCGCTGGTCACACGCGCGCCGCCGCGCAGCTCTTCCATGGCTGCCACAAAACGGGCGCGGGCGATCTTGTATTCCTTGAACACTTCGCCAAGAGGCGAGGAGGGCGCAACATCCGTAAGCGCGGCAAACAGGTGGTCAACGCTTACGTATTCGTCCTTCATTCGGTTGGCTTCGTTCTGCGCATCGCCCAGAATTTTTGCCAGCCGCTGGGTAATCATGATCTTGCTGGGATCCATGCCGCCGCCGGAAACAGAAGGCCGCTTGCGCAGCGCGCCCTCGATTGCAACGCTGAGGGCCTTGGGCTGCACGCCCATCTGTTCCAGAATGCGCGGCACGATGCCGTTTTCCTGCTGTACAAGGGCCAGGGCCAGATGCTCGGCATCCGTCTCCTGATGGCCCATGCCTGCGGCAATGCTCTGGGCCTGCCCCACAGCCTCGCGGGCTTTATCCGTAAATTTGTTGATGTCCATAAGCTTCCTCCACACGCGCCCGCGCTGCGGCGGGCAAAATTTTGTTATTTCTGGCCGGGAGGCTGCATGCTCTCAAACCGGCTATTCGTCTTCAAAATGCTGTAAGCGTTGCAACCTGCGTTGCAGAGAATCTATGCGCTCCAGAAGATCCACAATAATAGTGCCGCCGAGCACGGGCAGCTCAAAGTCGCAACAGATGCGCTCAAGCTTGCGTACACGGTAGATGTCTACATCGCGAAAAAGGAAATCCTGCGCCGCGCTGGTGCGGGCTTCAATCCAGCCAAGGCCCATCAGTTCCTGAAGCCGCTCCGGCGCAATGCCTGTGGCTTCAATGAATTCCTGCCAGACCATGACCGTTGAAGGCACGGGCAGTGAAGGTTTTTTCGGGGTCATGCTCATTTGTGTCCTCCACCAGTAACCGTATCGGTTGCCGCCTGCGGCGGCGCCGCTGGAACATGCATGCAAACCCTGCGCAGCCGCCGGGGGTGTCCGCTGGCGGCTGCCTGATTGTTCCCTACGCGCGGGCCTTGAATGTTGATATCTCGGCCAGCTTGCTCCACAGATCGCGCTCTTCGTCCGTGATCTGCGCGGGAACCCGAATCATGATCTTTGCCAGCAGGTCGCCCCGCTTGTCGCCAGCGCCCAGGCCCTTGCCGCGCAGGCGGAACTTGCGCCCGGAGCTGGAGCCTGCGGGAATCTGCATTTCCACGCTGCCTTCAAGGGTGGGCACTTCAACCCGCGCCCCAAGGGCTGCTTCCCACGGGGCCAGAGCCAGATCGCATTGCAGGTTGTCGCCGTCCACCTTGAAAACATGGTGGGGCAGATAGCGCACCCGCAAAAAAAGGTCGCCCGGCGTGCCGCCCGGCGCAGGGTCGCCCTGCCCGGCGAGGCGCAGTTTTGCCCCCTCGCGGATGCCGGCGGGCACGTTGACCTCAAGGGTCTTTGAACCTGCGGGCATGTTGATGGATACGGAGCGCGGGCCGCCGCGCAGCACTTCTTCAAGGCTCAGGGCCAGCTCCGCCTCCACATCGCGGCCACGCCGCTGCCGGGACGAAAAACCGCCGAAGGGGTCAGGGCCGAAATTGGCCCCGCGCCCGCCAGCCTGTCCACCCATCTGGCCGCCAAAGGGGCCGCCAAACTGGCCACCGCCGCCAAACAGGGTTTCAAAAAAGTCTGAAAAGCCCGAACCGTCAAAATTTTTGCCGTTGAACGTGAAATGCACATTCTCAAAGCCCGGTTCGCCCTGAAACTGCTGGCCGTGCTGCCAGTTGGGGCCAAGCTGGTCGTACAGTTTGCGCTTTTCCGGGTCTTTGAGCACTTCATAGGCTTCGTTGATTTCCTTAAACTTCTCCTCTGCCTGCTTGTCGCCGGGATTGAGGTCAGGGTGGTATTTGCGGGCCAGCTTTTTGTAAGCCTTGGAAACCTCCTCGGCTGACGCTGCGCGCTCTACTCCCAGAAGTTTGTAATAATCCTTGTACGATACTGCCATGATGCGT
The DNA here is from genome assembly GCF_000420465.1 of Desulfovibrio desulfuricans DSM 642. Lineage (NCBI taxonomy): Bacteria > Pseudomonadati > Thermodesulfobacteriota > Desulfovibrionia > Desulfovibrionales > Desulfovibrionaceae > Desulfovibrio > Desulfovibrio desulfuricans. The sequence goes on from NZ_ATUZ01000011.1 coordinate 608,965, forward strand.
GCTCCCCGTCGGGTCGTTTCCTTGACGTGCGTCCAGATTACACCTGTTCGCGCCGTCTGCCCATAAAAAGTAAGGTCAGCCAGCGCATCGTCAATAGGCAAAAGCCGTGTTTTTGTCTGGCATTACGCGGGGCTTTCCATAAATAACAACAAAAGCCCCCTGCCGCCCGAAAGAGGACGGCAGGGGGCTTCCGGGCATGACAATAAAAGGGAGGCCTACGGCAGCAGCGGGCCGCGTGAGCCGATGGTGTAAAAGTTGCGGCCCACGCGGGAGGCTCCGTTGAGCAGGGTGCTGCTCAGCCCCAGATAGTCCGTTTCGGCACGCGAGCCAGCAAAATCGGCGTTGGATGCCGACTCCGCCGACTGGTTGCGCAGGCTCCAGGCCTGCATGTCTTGCGCGTGTGCTCTGCTTTGCCCCTGCTGTTCGGCAGCGAGGGCGTCCAGTTCGCCTTTTTCGGCGGTGTCCAGGGTTTTATCCAGCGTAGAGCCTGCATCGGTCTGCGCTCCTGATGCCCCAGCCTGAGCGCGTTGCGCACCGATGATGCGGGCCGCCTCCTGCCTTTTGGCCTGCGCCGCTTCGTAACCCGCCCGGCGTTCCTGCCGTGCGGCCTCGTCTGCTGCCTGTGCGCTCAGTTCCGCCTGCTGGGCGTTGCGGGCCGCGAGGTCGGACTGGTATTCCGTCTGCTGGCGGCGGTTTTCTGCCTGCTGCACGGCACTCACGGTTCCGGCGGCGGCCCCGGCAAGGGCCACGGCGGCGCTGATCATGGCGGCGGTGCTGGTTGCTATGGCCATTAGCTGTCCTCCTTGATGGTTCCTGCGGCCCTGGCTGGCGCTGGCGGCAGGGATTTGTGCCAGATGGTCTCCGTGGGCCGCGCCCCAAGGCGGCGGTAGAGCGCATGGCAGGGTCGGGACGCTGGCGAACTGTACTGCACAAGGCTTACGCCGCGCACGGCAAGGGCCGCCTCCGCATGGCGCAGCAGGCGCAGGGCAAACAGGCCCCCGCGTGCCCGGGGGGCAAGATACAGCCCATCCAGAGCCGCCAGCATGGTTTGCGGGCAGTGCGGGCAGGCCACCAGAGTAAAGGCGGCATAACCTGCCAGCGGTGCGTTGGATGTAGCGGAGGCGGGGCATTGGTCGGCCTCAGGCAATCCGCGCGCGGCGCTGATGTGCAGCATGCCCAGCCGTTCAAGACTGGCATAGCGCTCATGGTCAAGGCGGTAGTGCTGTTCACCGTGCAGGGCGGCTTCCACCTCATCCCAGTGGGCGGCGGCGAGTTGTTCCGCTTCTGCGGCTACCTGCGAAAATGTTTCTGTTGTTATGGTCAGCATGGATTGCTCCTCTTGCCGCATCAGGCAAAGGTTATGTCCAGCGTGAGCGCGAGAATGCGAAAGGGCAGGGGCCGCTGCTGCACCAGCCAGATGCTCGTCTGATTGTCCCAACCGCCGCTGGGAGCGCACGTGATGTCGCCAGAAAAGGGCTGCACGGCCTCGCCCCAGTGCTCCGGCATAAAGGGCAGGTCGTACAGTTCGTTGCGGCTGGGGCCGTATTGCCCGCCTACGCTGCGGTACAGGCGGAGCGAGCAGGAACCGTAGGCCCGCCCCTGCGCCAGTGTCGTGCCGGAATTGAAGTCGCCCTCCACCGGCAGGGGGGAGAGCACTGATGCATACGGCAGGCCTGCCTGCACCACAGAGGCCGCATAGGGCAGCTCTATGCGCCCACCACGCACCACGCAGCCCTCCACAGGGCTGCCGTCCGCCAGTACGGAAAGCGCGCAGCCTTCCAGATGGTCCAGCCCTTCCACGGTCGACGTTGGCGTATCCGTGCGGATGCCAAGGCCGCAATCCACAAAACAGGCTTCGGCAATGGGCTGGCTGTCCGCCCAGACCGGGGCCAGCCGTTCGAGAAAATAGCGCGTCCGGCCCGCAATGGTGCGGCGCACCACAAGGGCCAGCGCATCGCCGTCCTGATCAGCCACTGTTGCGGCAGAAATAACTTCGCCGTCTGTCACATGGCGCGACCATCCCCAGATGTCGTGCTCCTTCATGTAGGTAAAACCCAGTAGCAGGCCGTCATCGCGCACGCACCAGATGGTTGAGCCGGGGGTCTGCTGATAGGCCCACTGTTTGATGGTGTGCCCCTCAAACTGGTGCGGCGCAAGAATGGAAAGGTCATTTCCCGAATATCCGTCTTTTTCCAGCGAATAGAAAAGATCGCGCACACGCGAGCCGTGGCGCTGCACATGCAGCACCGAATTGCCGATGATGATGGGCGCAAGCCCCGCGCTGCCCCAGTACGACTGGGCGGTGATGCTGACCTTTTGGGGCGTGATGGCCGATCCATCGCCGCCGCTGGCCTTGTATTCGCTGCCGGAGGTGCCCACCAGAAGATCGCCGAAGCTGGCAACCCAGGTTACGGAGTCTATGGAGCCGGAGGCGATGAGGTATTCCACCGGGTCGTCATCCTGCAAGGGGCGCGACTTGCGGAAGGATTCAAAATCGCCCGTGCGCGACATGTAAAATGCCTGTGGCGTGCCGGGGGTGGCCGCAAGCACCATGCGCTGCTGGTGAAAGGCCACCACGCCGGGATTGTTGCCGTCAGCAAAAGGATTCCAGTCTTCGCGAGGCGTGTCTGTGGTGTCGGCCTTGTAGTTCTGGTCGCTGAAACTGGTGCCGGAGGCAACGCCGATAAAGCCGAAGTAGCCCGCTTCCTCGCGGTAAACGTTATATTCCGCAGCGCCTTGAACGGCAGGCCAGCTTATGGTTGTGCTGTTGCCCACCACCCAGTCGGAGGGGTGCCGCGCCCCTTTGCATTCCCCTGCTGGCGAAGCGAGGGACTGCCTGCCGTTGGCATCTACCGCCGCCACCTTGTACCCCAGGGTGTAGGAACCGCCGCTGCCGGTAAAGGCCAGCGTGGGTGCGGCGGGGGCGGGCAGGGATGTGTTCAGTTTTACCTGCTCCAGGCTCCAGGTATAGTTTCCACCCGGTGCGTCGCGCCGCACTATTTTGTGCAGCGGATATTTCTGGTGGGCCAGATAGACCACATCGCCCACCTGCGCGTGGCAGAGCGAAAGCAGGTCTTCCGCCGCATAGGGGGTCGCCATGACAGGTGCCGTGGTGAATCCGGCAACTGTAGCAACGCGTAATGTTTTTTCGCCAAAAACCAGAAGAAAATTCTGGCTTGGATGCGCGCTGAAGGTGAAGGGGAGCAACACGGAATATGCTCCAAGCTCCGCCAGAAAGCGGGTGCCGGGCCGCCGGGCCACGTCGCCATGCAGGCCGGGGAGCATGTTTTCCATGCAGGCAACGCAGTTGCGGTAACGGGAAAGGTCGTACCGGGCCGAGAGTGTGGGTGATATTTCGCCGCCGGTAAAGTTTTGCAGGGCTATGCGCATGGCTGTTCCGTCTGCAAAATGCCAGGAGCATCGGGCCAGGGTGTTTCATCACCGCCGCCATCCCACGGTGCGCCGGGCTGTTCGGGCAGGGCGCGAAGTGCGGCCCGGTATGTCTTGACCAGCGCCAGATCGCCCTCGCTGATGGGGTAGTCGGCCAGCAGATACTTGTCCGTAGCTGCAAGCCGCACGTCACGGGAGGCGCGCAGAACTTCAAATACGTAATCTCTGGGGCGCGCAGGAATCGCCCCGGCTTTATACGGCCTGCCGTCCCATCCGCGCACCACCTCATAATCAACCTCGACACTGCCGGGGAATGGTTGCGCGTCCCACATCTCAATATCACCAGCGGCATTGCACAGTATATGGCAAGGCATCAGTTGCCTCCTTCTGTAATAACAAAGTGCATATACATTGCACTTAGGGAACTATAACTGGCCCACACTGCGTCCCCCTTGCGGACGGGCACCATTATCCCCAGTGATTGCCCCGGCCCCGAAGACCAGTCGAGGATATCTACTACATAGCTAGCTGTGGACAAACGTATGTACTGGCCTGCTGCTGTGGATACACCAGCAAGCTTGAACCAACCTGCGGATGGTGCTGGTACTGTGTACCCCCCAGAAGCGGGAACGGCCACAGCCACCACCCTCTGGCTGGGCATGGCGTAGTTCGCCACCTTGCCGGAGCCTGCTGGCGTCAGGTTATCCATATCCAGATTTGCCTTGCCCGCCAGGCCTGCCATGTAATTTGACCAGTCGAACACGCTGGCGCTGTTCTGCGCAGATGCCAGAACCACAAAATGCCGCAGGCGTATGCCCTCAGTAGTGACTGTGTTGGAATTTCCGTAGATGGGGCTGCTGCGACTCGCGTCAATCCCGATAGAGTTCCAGCCACCGCCGCCGCTCTGTCCGAAAGTTGCCCCGCCTGACCCGAATGAATATAACGCTCCTCCATAGGAAGGGCCGCCTACAGCTTGCACCCCTAAAGAGTTACCTGTGATGTTCGGCAACCCGGCCTTATAACTCTTGCCCAGCTCTGAGGCACTTGCGGCCTGCGTGATGGAATCGCCGTTTTTCAGCAGCGGCACTTTGAACTTCTGGGCGGTGGTGTCCAATGCGAACTTGGCACAGTTGCCCGTCAAGGCAACCTGGGCGGCAAAGGCGGCATAGGTGCAGGTGAGCAGTTTGCCGCCCGCAAGATACGTGTCGTAAAACTCCCTGAATTGTTCACGCGTGTATTCCGCAGCGTCAGCCGGGACTGTGCCGTTGGGCACGTAACCCTCTGCCGCCATCACGCTCATAATGCTGCCGATCAGAGTTGTGCTGACGGCTGTGATGCCACTCTCAACCCCGTTCAGCCGCGTATCCTGCTGGGTGTTTTTTACTTCCGCATCGACCATGCGGCTGAGCAGGTTGTCCGGCACGGCCTGTTGCGCCGCGTGGGCGGCAGTTTGGGCTGTCTGGGCGTTTGCCGCTGCAATATCAGCCTGCGCAGTGGCGGCGCTTACGCTTGCTTCTGCCGCTTCTGCCACCGTTTGTGCTGCTGTGGCTGCGCTGGCCGCTGCAGCAGCGGCAGAATGCGCGGCGGCGGTGGCGTTTTGAGCTGCTGCATCACGGCTGGAATAGATGGATGCAACCACTTCTTCCGGCGACTTGTCGCTGGTGGCGGGCATGATGACGGCGCGTGCGAGTTTTTCGTTCAGTTGCTGAAGTTCCGCAGTGGCCTGATCAAGCCCGTCTTCTATGACCTGCGGATCAAATCGCGAAGCGGATATGAGGTCTATGCCCTGCTCAAAGGGCATGTTGCGCACAATGGCGAGCCGCCAGCCTGCGGGCAGGGGCGCTCCATCGTGCAGATAGGTGACAGTGCCTCCGCTCTCGCCGATACTGGCTGTCCAGCCCTGCGCGGGAGAGGTCTCTCCCTTGGGCGATGTGATGCTGATGTTAAGCTGGTTTGTGCTCCAGACCTTGAAGGCAAAGGGAAAGGCCGTTGCTGCGCCATTGCCTTCATACACGGCGCGGCTGGGGCTGTAGGGCAGGGTCATGCCTCGCTCCTTGCGGGTTTTTGCTGTGATCGCGGGTGCACTCAGCGCACGGCAAGCCAGGGGTCTTCCACCGGACGGTCGCTGCGTTCAGACGCTGCGGCGCTGCGGGCTGGCGGCAGACTGGCGGCATAGAGCTGCTCAAGCTCCATCGCCTTTTGACTGCTGCCTTTAAGCAGAGGGGCGGCAATGAGGGCGGCCAGCTTGCGGGCCAGCATGTGCGCGAAGAGGTCATCAAAAAGGCGGCTGTTGCGCACGTCTTCCGTGTATAGGGCAAGGGCGCGCGCCGCATCGGTGAGCAGCAGCGAGCCATCGCCCGCCGCGTTCTGCGCAAGGCAGAAGGGCCGGGCCGTAATGCCCTCGTGGCGCACCGCGTGCACCTTGAGGCAGTCATCGGGCAGGGCGTAGGCAAAGCGGAATTCCGGCGCGTAGCCTTCGGGCAGCGGCACAAGGGCCATCCATGTTCTACGCTGGGCAAAGCTCCAGGGAAAATCGCGCAGCACCTGTCGCCGGGCGGAATCCCAATACAGGCGGCATTGCAGGGCCTCTGGCGTGTTTTCCTGCTCCGAGGCGACACTGCGCGTCCCCAGAAAGCCCAGCGCGCGGTTCCACACGCTTATCTGGCTGATGGTCATGGCAGTTCCTGTGATGAAGGGGAGAAAAAGCCTCCGGCCTGCCCCGCAGGTGGCCGGAGGCTGTAAGGTGGCAGGGTGTGGTTTAGCCAGCCATGATGGCGGGTTCGTAAGGCAGGTCTTCCTCCCGCGTGAGGGCGGCAAAGATGCGCCCCTTGCTCACGGTTTTGCCGTCAACGGGCGTGACGGCAAAGGTCAGCCGCAGCCAGCTTTTGCGCACTCCCTGGGGCAAAAAACGCAGATAGGGGCGTGCGCCAAGGCCAAGGCCGGGAGCTTCCACCGGGTTAGGCACAGTCACTGAAGCGCCGGGAACGGCAGTCCAGGGGCCATCGGCGCGGTCCGCCTCCTCCATGCAGATGGTGAGGCTTTGCGTTTCAGCCGGGGCAAAGGCCTCGGTTACGGAAAGCCGTAGAGGCATGGGTTCCATGCGCCCGGGAAGTTTCAGTCCGGTAAGGGGAACAGGTTGCCCCGTGGTGTTGGCGGTAAGGGGGCCTTCAAAAAACACGGAGTTGCGGTCAATAATAGCCATGAAAACTCCTTTGGCAGAATGGTGGAAGAACCGCGAAAAAACAGGATGGGTACGGTGTGGAAGCCCCGGCAAGGGCTTCCACACGTTGCAAAGGATTGTGGTTAGGCCACCACGCCTTCGCTGGAGAGTATGGCATCGCATTGGCGCACAGGGCGACCATGCAGCACCGGCACGGCCTTGGAGTCAAAGAACTCGCCGTACTGCAACTGCACGTTGCCCGCATCGGAATTCTGCAATTCAAGGGCGGTGAGCACATCGGCATTGGCGTACCACACGGCCTTCTGGCGCAGGTGCTGGGGCATGAGGTTCTTGGCCTCGATGGTCAGCTTCTGCATATCCACAAAGCCGCTCTGCCCCTTGCGTTTGCCGAGAGAGGCCACGGGCAGGTTGGCGATGCGAACGATGCCGCGCCAGTCGCGCACGGCAAGGCCGCAGCGCCAGTTGTATTTGTCGCCCACCACCTGATATTTGCGGCCGTCCGGGTCCTGAGCCATGTAAGTTTTGAGGTCTTCGTGCGAGAGGCCCCCGTTGCTTTCCTTGGGGTAGACGCCGTGCACCGACTGCGCGCCCCACGAAACAAGCCACAGGGAGGTGCAGCCGTCCTCGTCGCGCCCGCCCGCATCGAGTACGTTTTTGGCGTCCAGCGCGGGGTAGCGCATGGCAAGGCCGTTGAATTCGTCGGGGTTCAGATTGCTGTTGCCGTAAAAGAGGGTTGCGGCCACCTTCTGGCGCATGGCCTCGGCAAAGGCCACGCCTTCGCTCATGCGAAAGGCTTTGTCGCGGCTGCCATAGAGGCGCAGTTCTTCCACGTCCAGTTCCATGATGGCTTCAAGGATGCCGCAGCCTTCCTTGACCTGGCTCCACTGCGATTTGGAGGGCGGCGTACCCTGATAGAGTCTGCGCCAGTAAACCTCGGGCAGCCCGGTGCGGATGCGGGTGAGGTGGCCGTCGCTCTGGTTGGATTCCATCCAGAGCACATCGTCCATGATGTCGTTGGTTTTGTTCATCAGTTCGATGATCTGCCCGGCCTTGTCGCCACGGTAGAACTGTTCCATCTCGGCCAGGGACACCACCAAACCCATGGAATTAGCCATAATACCCTCGTCTGTTTGCAGGTTGCTCAAGAAATTTTGTTGCTATGCCCTGTGATTTGCAGGGGCGTAAATCAGATGCTTCCGCTGCGCGAACTCCAGCCTGCGTACATGCGCTCTTCAAGCGGCGGCATGGAACCTCCAGCCTGTCCCTGCACTAGCCCGTCCTCCATGAGGGCATCGGCAAGGCGGTTGAAAAAGCGCAGCACGTCAGGGTTGTTGCCGTAGCCGGTCTGTTCCAGCAGTTGGCCGATGCACTTGCTTTCATCAAACCGGTCAAGGGCAAGCTGGGCGCGGGCAACAGTGGCGGGCAGGTTTGCACCGCCGATCTGCGGGTCTTCCGTGGCCTCCTTGCGCCATTTGTTGACCTGCTCCTGCCACTGGAGGCGCTGGCCTGCCTCATGCTCGCGCAAGCGCTGGACAAATGGGTCAGCCTGCGGATCAGCCTGCGAATTGGCCTGTTCATTCGCTCGAGCGGAATTTTCTGCGCCAGCGGCAGCCTGGGGCGCTGCGGCGGCAGGGGCGGCACGGCCGGTTCCTCCATTGCTCTGGTCTGCGCCGGAAAAGCCGCTCGCAGAGGAAAAGGCGTTTTCGGCAGTGGAGGAAGCCTCAGAATGTGTCGAGATCATGAGCGTCGTTCTCCTTGGTTTGCAGCAGTCTGGGCAAATGCCCTGGGTTTGCCTGTTGCATGAGGCGCATAAGGCGCATGCCGATCATGCGTTGGCCCTCGGCGTAGAAAAGGCGTGAGCTTTGGCAGGATTCGGGCGCATTGCCCACATCCTCGGCACTGAAGTTGCGGCACAGATGCAGCAGCCAGCGCAGCAATACGCGGCCCTGAGGCTGGGCCATCAGTCCGTCCACTGCGGCCCGCATGGCGGCATCAAACGTTGGGGCGCGGTGGGCGGCATGCTGCTGCGCCTGCTGCTTGGTTTGTTCCCGCTGCTCCGCCTGTTCGTATGGGGCAAAAACATCCATTAGCGATGTCCCTCCGGCTTTGCGCCCTGTGGTTCATCATGCTGCTCCGCTTGCGCCATTGTCGCCTGTCCTGTCGCCTGTGCCTTTTTCGTATGTTCAGCGCGGGCAAGGCCCCCCGGCAGGGCGTTGCGTAGCAGACGCGTGATGCCGTCCAGAACGCTTCCCTGTTTGCCGTCCGGGCCGGAAAGCGGGCTTTGCGAGAGCTGGCGCACCATATCCACCCCTTTGCCAAGGGCCTCTGTGAGAGCCTGCGTATGGGCGGCATCAGCCCTGGCGGCGCGCAACTGCTGGCGTTCCTCCGGCGAGCGCGTGAGGCTCACGGGCAGGCCCAGGCTTTCCGCATAATTATCGAGCAGATGATCCACATTGAGGGTGTCCAGGGCTTCGGGCCACGCGCTGGAAGCCTTGAGGGTCAGGGCCATGTACTGGTCTGCCGCATTGATGCCCACCAGCTTCTGGGCTTGCGCCAGCAGGGATACAAACTCCACGCGCAGGCGGCGGCCCGCCAGCTCGGGCGGGCAGGGGGGCAGCATGTCCAGCTCGCGCATGCACTCGAAGGTGCGATCCATGAGCGGAATGAACAGCTCATCGTGCAGCCGTTCCAGCACCGGGCCAACAAGCACCAGCTTTTCCTCCTCCCGCGCCGCGATTTCACTGGCTGTCACGCCGCTGCGGCCGTCAAGGATGAGCTTGAACAGGTCGTTGTAGAGTCCTTTGCGTATCTGATCCTGAACCGACTCCATGGCTTTGCGCGCCGTGGCGAGGTCGGGGTTTATCTGCAACAGTGGCGTTGCCGCCTGTGGGCTTTGACCCGGTGCGCTGTCCACGTAGTTGACGCCGCCGGGGGTGAGATCAAGCCCCACGGAGCGCAGGCCCGCAGCCACGCTCATGGGCGGGTCAACCGCCTTGTGGATGGCCTTGAGCGTGGTGACGCCCATCTGTTGCAGCATGCGGCAGTCGGGCAGGGCGTCCATGGCGGGCGAGCGCCCGTACACATCGTTGCCCGCCACATCCCAGCGCGGGCCAAAGCCCGGAAAGGAGCGAAAGCCCGAAACCTTGAGGGCATGGCGATTGCCGTCGCGTCCTTCCAGCCAGTAGACGGAAGCCACAGGCATACGGATTGCGTCAACCAGCCCGTGCTGCGCGTTTTCACGCGGGTACACAGCCTGAATGACGTTGCGCCGCTCCTCGGGATTGCGGCGCGCCGCCTCGCGCAGGGTTTCGGGCAGGGCCGAAGGGCCGAAAGCCTGAATGATCTGGCGCAGGGTCATGCCGCTGCGGCGGAACACCGTGTCCACCCGCCGCGTTGCATCGCAGTCCAGCGCATATTCCCCCGCGCAAAGGGGGATAAAGCGGAACCCGTGCTGCGGATCAGCCAGCTCAAACACAAAGGCCGTGCCAAAGGTGCCCAGTTCGCCATACATGGTGTGCATGGCATTGTAGAAGTTTGACCGCTGAAACACGGTGCGCATCCGGTTGGCGACTTCGTCCAGCCATGCCTGACCGGGACGACTGCGGGCCAGATCGGCATCGTCAAGGCTCAGCCGAAACCACGGCCTTGCCGGGCTGGTCAGCCCGCCCTGAAGGCCCGCCGCCAGCGTGCGCATGGCCAGAATGCCGGTGGCGTCCACAAGCCCCCGGTTGAGCATGGGGCCTTCTTCCGCCGCGTCCACCTGCGGATTCAGGCGGCAGCGCGTGGGCAAAAAATGATCAGCCAGGCTTTGCCATGCCGCGTCCCATGGGGCGCGGCGGCGCAACAGGGCATCATGCCGCCGGGAAAGGGCCTGTACGTCCACAGCGTATTGCGCGGCGTTCTGCACGGAACTCTGAGGGGCGGGCTGCCCCGCAGGCGCAATGCTGTTCTGGATGTGTGCGGTCACGCTACTGCCCCAGCAGGGTTTTGCGCGTGGCATCGGCGCGGTTAAACGGGCTGGTGTACACAGAGCCGTTGATGCCCGCCGCTTTGGCGGCTTTGTCTTTCTGGTTCTGGCGCGCTGCGGTGGCGGCCTCGGTTACGGGTTTTTCCACTTCCTGCTTGGGAACGGGCGCAACTGCGGGCACATCGGGCGTGCCGCCTCCTCCAAATCCCATGCCGTCCTCCTCATGTTGAATGGTTGCTGTTGGTTGCTGCTGTATGATTGCTGACAAGTCCTGCGGTGTGCAGAGCACCAGTACGCCGTCCACCCATGTCTTTTTACGGATATGCAGACATGCGCCGGGCAAGCGCCCGAGCACGCGGAATCCGCAGGCTTCGGCCAGCCTCCAGGCATGCCGGTTGGGGGTTGGGCAAAGCCCCATAACAGCGGAACAGTCGAGGTTTGCAAAAGCCCAGCTCAAGCCCCCGTGCGCCATGGGCACCGCCAGCCGCGCCCATTGACGAAAGGTGGTGAAATCAAACTCCCACACCCGCCCCCTGCGGGGGCTGAACATGGCGCAGGCCAGCAATGGGGCCGGGCTGGAAGCGCAAGCAGAGGCGGACGTCGGCGGCGGGCCGTAACAGCCCAGCAAGACGCCTCTTTCCGGCGCGGTGATCGCTTGCCACTGGGCCAGCGCGGGCTTGAGCAGAGAACTCATGGCGCTGGCTGTGAGGCCTTCGGCTTCCATGCGTTCAAAAACGGCATCGCGGGCGTGTTGATCCACAATGGGGGCGTAGGTAAAGCGCATCAGCGGCCTCCAAAAAAGTCGTAGTCGGTGAGGGCGCGGCGCGCGCCAGAGGCTGTTTCCTGCTGTGGGTGAAAACCCGTGACTGCGTACCGCAGGGCGTCTGCCGCGTGGCTTGCCCAGTCGTGCAAGGGGCCGGAACCGGCCTGCGCGGCCTGCGAGCCTTGCCCGGAGCCAGCCTTCCAGCGCCGCCTGTAGGCCCGCAGGGCCTTTACGCCCTGGGCGCAGGCTGCCGCATCAAACCAGAAGCGCGGCAACTGGCGGCGCAGGGCATCTATGCCGTCAGCCAGCGACAGAGCCGGGGCCAGGGTAAAACGTATGCCAAGTTGGGCGGCGCTTTCCCAGCGGCTCAGCCCGGTGCCCAGTTCGCGTACGCGGATGTCGTGCGGGGCAATGTGGGTGCCGTAAACAAATCCGCGTCCGGCAATGGTTCCATCATGGACATTATGAGCGGCGGCTTCCGCAGTTTCAGCAGGGCGGGCCTTGGCGGCCAGCACCTGCGCATAATGCGCCAGCCCCTCGCCGGAAGCTTCGTAGTAGTCGAGGATGCGCCAGCAGCCCGAGGGCTCCACCTGAAAAAACCAGATGGCCGTGGCGTCATCCATGCCCAGATCCCAGGCTGTATGCACGGGAAGCTCCGGCGCGTGGGGCAGGGGGCGGATGCGCCCCTCGCGTTCTGCTGTATCCAGCAGAGGCGCGTAATAAGCACCGCGCACTGCCGCTGCAAACGAGCATTCAAACTCCTGAAGATATTCGGCCTCGTCCATGCCCCGGCGCGCCGCTGCCAGCTCCTGCTGCGGCAGATAACCGGTTTCTGAGGCGGGAAAGCGAAAGCGCGACCAGACGCCTTCTTCATCAGCGCCTGCCTGCTGCCATACGTCATAGAGCAGGTTGTCCGTGCCTTGAGGCGTGCCGCAGAAAAGCGCGCGTCCCTGACGGTCGGCCAGCATGGGGCGCAGCACCTGCGTCCATACCTCGCGGGGCATGTCCGCCGGTTCGTCCAGCACCAGATCATCCAGATACAGGCCGCGCAGGGCTTGCGCGTTTTCCGTTCCCAGCAGACGGATGCGGCCCCCGGTGGGCAGCACGCAGACAAGCTCGCTTTCCAGAAATCGCGTACCGGGCACGGCCCCGGCAAACTGTTTGCAGTAGTCCCATGCGACCGCCTTGGCCTGCCCCAGAAAGGGCGCGGCATAGGCTGCCCGCCAGTCGTGCTTGCCCACGCGCAGTGCCTGACGCACCAGATCATTGACCGCCGCCACCGTTTTGCCGAAGCGCCTGTGGCAGAGCAGCACGCAGAAGCGGGTGCGCTCCTCGTGAAAGCGCCACTGCAAAGGGCGGGGGCAGTAGGGGATGACGTGGGGGGCAGGCTGGGACATGGAAAATATCCTTGCTTTTTGGGTAAACGTTAGTTGCTTGAACTGTACTGCGGCAAAATTTTCTGCGCGAGCGCTTTGCCGGATGCGCCCGACGCCTTGGATGATGACCGGGGCGATGCTCCGGATAAATCTGCGGGCAGTCTGCCGGATGCCGCGCTTGGGGGACCGCCCCACACAACCACCATCCTGGGCGGGGCATCGGGCGAGGCTTCATCGCGGAGGGAGCGCAGGATGGCGTGCAGTTCTTTTATTTCTTTGACAATATCGATGCTTTTCTCCGCAATATCAGCTGCGCTGAGGGTGCTGGTGAGCAGGTCAAGCCGCTGCCCAAGGCTGTCGAGCAAGGTGGAGTTGCGACAAGTGCCTTTACGTTTTGCAGGGGGCATCAGTTGCAGCCTCCCGCAGCATCGGCGCCGGTGCGGCAGGCGAAAGCCGCACCACCCTGAGGCACAAGGCGGAGGCGGTCTTCCTGCCGCTCAAAGCTGTGTTCAAGCCGTTCAAGCAGCCTGTCCAGACCAGAAATGCGCACATTGAGCGCCTGAATTTCACCGCGCAGGGCCGCCAGCTCGTTGTGCAGGCCTGCCATGTCTGCGGTATCGGGGGCGAGCCGCAGGTTGTCTTCTATGGCGCTAAGCCTGCGGGTGGTTGCGGCCTCACGCCGGGTATCGCGCTGTACGTGCAGCAGGTAGTCCTCCTGCCGCACAAAGGCCCGGCGCAGGCTCCACAAGGCCCAGGCAAACAGCCCCTGCACAAGCAAAACAAGCAGGCTTGCCCCTGTGGAAGAGAAAATGTCCATCATTACAGTAACCTCCAGGTCAGTTGACCTGCTCAAAAATAAATTGGCTCAGCGTGTTGGCAGAAAGCTGCGAGTATGACCGGCCTAAAATCCCAGCCCCAGCATGCCCAACAGCAGGGTCATAATCTGGTTCAGGGCCGAGGGTGGCAGGTGGTCGCACCAGCCCGGAAAAAGCAGGGGAATAATGATGAGCCTCCCCGCAACCTCCCAGCAGAACAACAGGGAGAGCATCCAACCGAGGAAGGAGCGCCACAGCCGCAACATGCTTGCGGGCGCGCCGCCCACCTCAGCCTCGTTGATGCGGCTTTGCGCATCGTTCTGCCGGTTGCGGTCGGGCAGAATTTTGCCCACAGCGCCGGTGATACCGCCCAGCAGATTCCCTAGCAGTGCCCACATGTCAGTTTGCCTCCCGTTCAAGTTCAGCAAGATACTGGGCCAGGGCCTTTACCCTGTTGCGCCAGCCTTCAAGAAACACTTTGAGGGACGGGCGGCGGGCAGCCAGATCACGGTAAAAGGCATCGCGCAGGCGCAGTATCTGCCGGGCGGCAAACCACTGGAGGTTGGCCGATTCCAAGGCTTCGGCCAGTTCTGCCGTGCGCGGGCCGGAGATGCCGTCCTCGGCAATGGGCCGGTAGTGGTCGAGCTGGGCTTCGCCAACGGCGTTCATGCCCTGCTGCAACTGGCGCACGGATCTGGCTGGGCCCATGTTGACCGCGCCATCATACAGGGCCACGGCAAGGGGCAGAGGCAGAGCGGCGCAGCCAAGGGCATCCCAGAAGTGTTTTTTGAACAGCGCGGCGGCCTGCTGCATGGTGCAGGCGCGGATGTCGTCAGCGTCCACATCGCCGTCCATATCCAGATCAAGGCCGTTGTACGTACAATGGGGGGTGCGTGCAGCAGAGCAACCATCGCAGCTTTTGTGCTGGCGCAGGCATTCCTGCCGGGCCTGATGGGCAAGATCCTGCACCCAGCGCAGGGAAACTCCGTACTTGGTCAGACCGCCTGGATCAGCGGGATGGTCAGTGAGGCCGCCTTCCCATCTGGCGGTGAAGGCGTGGGCAGTATCAAACAGATTGGGCATGATGAGGCTCCTTGGCATGATGTGACCGCAATCAGCGGCGTGAGGAGAACATGCCAAAAAGTCGGGCGCACGTAAGACTGAAAGGATTCAGTAGTGTCAAAAGCGCAGGATGCGTTATTTTTGCAGAATTTTAGCGGAAAATGAGGAGATTGTGGCAAAAAAAGCCAGCATAAACGCTGGCTTAAATTTTTTAAGGGCAGGCAGTCTGCCGTTTTTGGCTTAATTTACAGCGCATTATCGCGCTTCTGGGCAGAAATTTGCGCGGAATCGCCAAGCATCAGCAGCAGTCTGGCCTGCGAGGGGACGGAACTTTCTTTTTTCAGAATTTGCCATACGCGGCGGTCTGATATGCCGTGGCGGCGCGCCAGGCTGGACACCGCAGATGTACTGCTTGAACCGCGCCCTGTGCTGCGTGAGAAACCTTTGACGATCTCATGCTGCCGGAGGCGGGTCATAATCGCTGTGCAGCGAGGTACATACAGGCTTGTGCCGCCAAAGGTCGCCATGAGCTTGCGCAGGCATTTAAGGCCAAGAGTTTTGCGCAACGGATGCGTTCTGTCCTTGGGCACATTGCGCGGTACGCGTATGCATTGCCCACCAAACGCGTGCAGCACCCCCCAGAATTGTTTCATATCGTTCAGGGCCCTCCATATCTGACGGGCATTGTCGGGCAAGTGGTTGATAAGTTCGCGCCATTGTTCTTCTGTTTCGGCCATATGCAGGGCATGGCCCCATGCGGGATTATTTTTGCGGCCTATACGCGAATCACCCTCTGGGGCAGAGGCTTTTGCCGAAGATTTGGCAAGTTCTGGTTGATTGTTGTCGGGCTTTGCCGGGTCAATGAGCCTATTGGTCATGGCGCGTCTCCACTGTTTGGCAGGCACGCGCGGATATGTTGATTGCGGGCGATTCTGGCGTTGCGGGCGATATTTGCGAGGTGCTGCGGAACTGTGCGGGGAATTCCTGATCCATCTGGCAGGCCAGAAGATGCAGGTGTTCGATGACGAGGCGCAGTATGGGCTGCTGGATGGCGCACTCGCCAGAGTGTAAGGAATCCAGCACAGCGCTCAAGTTACGGATGTCGTCAGGAAATGCGGACATGCTATGCTCCAGAAATAGGAAATTTAATTTAACGGGCCGTAAAATAGAAAAATCACTATTCGCGAGGATAGTCAAGGAAAAGTTTTATTTATAAGAAAAGTTTTAACAATATGAATTTATTTACATAAATTTAAAAATTTACAGAAAATAATGCCATTTTTTAACATAGATTTAAAAGTTTTCTTTGAACTTCAAGGAAAACTTGAAATTACCTAAAAACAAATATAGATGTGTACAAACAGCTCGTTTTTTTTATGAAAAATATGGTCCGTGCTGGTCGGCCATCTACGGCCCCGGCACTTCAGGGCAGCAAACAACAAGGGAAAAACATGAAGAAAGCACAAGCGCCCCTGGTATCAGCATTTGGCGCGCGTATGCGTCAGCGCAGAGAAAACTTGGGTTTGCACAAGCAGGTACTGGCAGACACGGTAGGGCTGAGCCTGACGACAATTCAGCAGTATGAGAACGGGCAGATGCCCAAGGGCAGCCATGCCGTGCGGCTTGCCGATGCCCTTGAGTGTTCGCTGGACTGGCTGCTGGCCGGGCGCGGCGATTGCGGCAACGGTATGGTACACACGCCTGAAGCGCGGCTTATGATGGTTCCCATGGCCGAGGCCCGGCTCTCTGCCGGGACAGGAAGTTTTGAAACTGGCGGCGAGGTGCTGCGGCACTATGCGTTCAGGTGGGATTTTTTGCGGCGTAAGGGCAACCCTGCGCAAATGGTGCTGTTACGCGTCTCTGGCGACAGCATGCAGCCCCGTATTGTGAACAATGACGTGGTGCTGATAGACCAGAGCCAGCGTGAGCCTGTGCCGGGGCGCATATACGCAGTGGGCGTGGAAGATATGGTCTATCTCAAGGTGCTGGATGCCATGCCGGGCAAGCTTATACTTACGAGCATAAACCCGGATTTCGCCCCTATCGAAGCCGACACCAGCGAGCAACTGGGCGGGCTGGTGCGTATCATCGGCAGGGCCGTATGGGTGGGGCGGGAGCTGGACTGAGCCAATCAGCCCACATGCGATCACGGCAGGCGCACGTAGGGCTTTGACCTCGGCTGGCATACCGCACGGCCATGCGCTGCCCGACAAATATCTGCCCCACCAACACAGCCTGGCAAAACAAAGCCTGAGCCTTAGGGCGGGGCAACTACGGGGTAGCCACAGGGCCGCCTGCTATCAGTTCTTGAGGGCTACGCCTGGGGCGGCGATTTTATCCATGTCGTGTTCGCTGGCAAGGTTGCGGTTCCATGCGCGGATGGCTGCTCCCTGCGATACCGACCACTGCTGCGAGGTTTGCCCGCAAGAACAGACAACGCGCCATACCTCTTGCCTGCGACCAGGGGGAAGCATGGATTCCAGATGGACATTGGTGCCGCCGCATGCAAGGCAAGGGCGGATGGTGTGCGGATCAAGCTCTTTCATATAGGCCACCATACCAGTTTTGAACCGGTATCACAAGGACTGCGCCTGTTAATAAAGAGCACCTGTGTGAAAGACGCAGCAGAAAAATGTTTTTTTTTGCAGGGGGGGACATTCTTAACGTTTTGCTGACGTGCATATTTGCAATGTAAGTCCGCACGCGACATGTGGCGCGTTGCAATTTTTTTAAGCACCTTTCTGGAGGAAATATGCGTTATCTGCTCGTTATGATCATGTCCCTCATGCTTGCCGCCCCGGCTTTTGCCGCCAACACCGCCGATGCCCCTGCTGCTCCTCACGCTGCCCGCAAGGCCAAGGGCGTGACAAAAGTCGCTCCGGTCGATACGGTAGCCAAGGCTTTGGCCGCTGCCAACAAAACCCCTGTGTCCGTTACCGGCACCATTGTGGAACCTGTGCAGGGCAAGAAAAACCGCTACGTCTTTGAAGACGGCACTGGCCGCATGACCGTGGCCCTTGGCAAAAAGGCCGCCGCTGCCGCGCACGTTGAAGCGCAGAGCAAGGTTCACCTGACCGGCGTCATGGTGGTCAAATCTGGCAAGGAAGGTGTGATGGCCGTGCGTAAGGCTGAAATGCAGCAGTAAGCCGCGAAATTGCGGAAATTTCCCGATGTCCGCAGGCTGCGCCACAGTGCGCGGGCATCGGGAACTGCTTTTTAAATATCTTTTGCCTCCTGCCTTCACTCCCCACAGTACATTAATCCATCCGGCGGCGCAGCCCGGCCTTTCTGGAGAACAGCATGCAAACAGTGCGCCCCGCCCCGTATCTTTTTATTCTGCTCCTTGCGTTCAGTCTCATGTTTTCTATGGAATCAGCCCCGGTCGCAGCGGGTTTTGAAGGGCCTGGCGTTGCCGCCACAGTAACGAGGGCCGTTGACGTGCTGGGCGCGCAGGATGATGCGCCATGCGTTCTTGAGGGGCATCTGGTGGAAAAACTGCCCCGCCGCAAGCACCGCTATCTGTTTGAGGATCACAGTGGTCAGGTTGTTGTGGAAATCGACAACAAGGTTTTTGAGCAACTGACAATCACGCCCAAGGACAAGGTGCGTCTGCAAGGGCATGTGGACTGGAACCGCAAGCGCCCCAACGAGGTAGAAGTGGATTCCCTATCCGTCATGGGTCCCATATCACCAAAGGATCTGCCTGAGACAGCAGCTCCGGCGCAAAAAACTGGCCCCGCAAGGCGCTGACAATGGCCGTTGCCCTTTTGCTTGTGGAGGACAACGAGGATATTCTCGCCAACCTCTATGCCTTTTTGGAGCCGCTTGGCTATGAGCTTGACTGCGCGCGCAACGGCAGAACAGGCCTTGCCATGGCGATTGACCAGCACTTTGACTGCATTGTGCTGGACATAATGCTGCCCGGCATTGACGGCATAAGCCTGTGCCGCGAGCTGCGGGACAAGCACCACAAACACACCCCCATCATCATGCTCACAGCCAGGGATGCCGTGGCAGACCGGGTACAGGGGCTTGAAGCCGGGGCTGACGATTACCTCGTCAAACCCTTTGCCCTCAAGGAGCTTGAAGCCCGCATACGAGCCCTGCTGCGGCGTGGGCGCATGTCTTCCGGCAATAGCGCCGATGGCGGGGCCGTGTGGACATATGCGGATCTGACATTTAATTCGGGCGAGCACTGGGCCGAGCGGCAGGGCCGCCGCCTACGCCTGAGCCCAACGGGTTTTCGCATCCTTGATGAACTGATACGTGTTGCGCCCGGCCTTGTGCGGCGCGAAGACCTGGAGCACGCCCTCTGGGGAGACGACCCGCCGGAAGGCAGCGCCCTGCGCACCCATATTCATGAGCTACGGCGCGAACTGGACAAACCCTTTGCCGAGTCCCTGCTGCACACCGTGCCGCATGTGGGCTACCGCCTGAGTACCGACCCCGGAGACAACGACTGATGCCCCGGCCAGAACCACCGCTCGCAGGCAGCTACGCAGCCGCACCCCGCCGCAGAACCAGCATCCGCCGTCGTCTGCTGGCGGCTTTTGTGTTTCTGGCCCTGATCATGAGCGCGGCCCTGGGCATAGTTGGGCGGCTCTCCTTTGATTCGCTGGCAACCTATCTTGTGGGCTGGCACGCAAGGCCCGTGATGGAGGCCTTTATTGAGGCTGAAAAGCGGGCCTGGGAAGCCGAAGATAACGGCGGCGGCAACCTCTATTACGGCGAAGACCTTGCCGTGGTCATGCACTGGCGTTTTCTTGTGGGCAAGCAGGTGCCGCAGCCGTGGCAGGAGATGCCGGACGGCCTGCACTTCATCAACCACATGGAAGAATTTATTCTTATTGAGCGCAGGGATGACGTCATCTATGTGCTCACTGGCGGAACGGGTGCCTTTCTGGCCCTGAAACAGCGTCTGAACCGTATTTTGCTGCTCTGCGCCGTCAGCGGCCTTGCGCTGGCTGTGGTGCTGGCGGTTGTGCTGAGCCGCCGCCTTACCGGGCCGCTCAGCAGGCTCACAACTGCGGTGGAAAGCCGACCCCCGGAGCGCATGCAGGCCAATGCGCAGGAAACACCGGACGGCTTGGCTCCCATTCCGCTGACCGGTCTTGATGACGAGGTGGGCGTATTGGCGCGGGCCATTGCTGCGCGCGAAGAAGCCTTGCAACGGTTTGTCCTGCGTGAAAGCAACTTCACGGGTGATGTGAGCCACGAGTTGCGTACGCCGCTAACCGTCATGCAGGGCGGCCTTGAGATTCTTGAACTGCAACTGCAAAGGCTGCCGCAGGCTGAAAGTCTCGCCCCGGTGGTGCAGCGGCTGTTGCGCACCACGGCCCGTATGTCCAATACCGTGCGCACCTTGCTGATGCTGGCCCGCCGCCCTGAAGAAATAGAATTTCAAACGCTGGATTGCAGCGCTTTGCTGTGGGGAATCGTGCGGGAAATGGAAGGGGACGGCCTGCTGCATTGCTCTTCTGCTTCTGACCGCTTGCCCGATCCAGATCGTGATATTATTACTGCTTTTGCCCCTGCGGAAGCATCTTTTCAACCTTCTGTTTCAGGTACTGATGTAAATCTCCCTGAAGCTGTCACGGCCATTGCGCCACGCCACACTGGCAAAAACGCGGTTGGGCGAGGCCCGGAACAGCGCCCGCCTGTAGCTTTGCAGACTTATATCGCCCCCACTGTGCGAGCCCGTGGGCAAAAAGAACTGGCGGCGATCGTGTTCAACAATCTGCTGGACAATGCCTGCCAGTATACTGAAAATGGGCGCGCCAGTGTTTCTCTTTGTCAGGGAGAGCTGCTTGTTCGCAATCGCGGGTGTATCCCCCCCGGCGTTGATATTTTTGCCAGGGGTGTGCGCTGTACCCAAAAAGCAGTCAGCGGCAGTGGCCTTGGTCTTTCGCTGGCGCTCAGAGCCTGCGAAAGGCTTGGCTGGCGGCTTGATATGGTTTCAGATCCGGCAGACGGCGAAGCTGTCTTTCGTGTAATCTTTCCTCCGATATCTCAGGGAGTTGACATATAATGCCCGGTCTTCAATCTCGGCAGAGCATGGCCTCTGCTTCCGTTTTGTTTTCAGGCAAGCGCCGATGGGTGCTGCTGTTGCTGCTGGCAGTGGTTGCGCTGCTGTGCTGGCGTTTATTTTTCAGCGGCAATCAGGCGCGCCGCGGCATGGGTATGGATACGCCGCCCGTGCGGGTTGCCGCCGCTCTTGCTCAGGATGTTCCCCATTTTCTCAATGGTTTGGGCACGGTGCTGCCCTCCAGTGACGTGCTTGTGACCAGCCGTGTGGACGGCCAGTTGCAGCGCCTGCATTTCGAGGAAGGGCAGCGGGTCAAGGCTGGCGATCTGCTGGCGGAGATCGACCCCAGACCCTTTCAGGCCACGCTGGATCAGGCGCGCGGGACTCTTGCCAAGGATCAGGCCCAGCTGGACAATGCCCGCAAGGATCTGGCCCGCTATGCCAAGCTTGCGCAGGGCAACTTTATTGCGACACAGCAGTTTGAAACCCAGCGCGCCCTTGTGCGCCAGTATGAGGGCACGGTAGAGGCCGACAAGGCCTCCGTGGATTCCGCCGCTCTCCAGTTGAGCTACAGCCGCATCACGGCCCCCACATCGGGTCGCCTGGGCCTGCGCAATGTGGACGAAGGCAACATGATAAAAGCCTCGGACACATCCGGCATTGTACGCATTACCGAGGTCAGCCCCTGTGATGTCGTGTTCACCCTGCCGGAAAGTCAGGTGCCGCTGGTCGTGCAGGCCCTGCGCGCCCACGAGGATGACGTTGACCGCCGCCCCTTGCCTGTTCAGGCCTGGGACAGGGAGCAGAAACGCCTGCTTGACGTGGGCGGGCTGCTTTCACTGGACAACCAGATTGATCTTTCTACCGGCACGGTGAAGCTCAAGGCGCGTTTCCCCAACACTGAAGGGGCCTTGTACCCCAACCAGTTTGTCAACGCCCGTTTGCAGGTGCGCATCATTAAAAATGCCGTCACAGTCCCCACCTCGGCGGTGCAGCTGGGATCACGCGGGGCTTATGTCTATGTGGCGGCCAAGAATGGCAAGGGGCTGGAAGCCGCAACGGTGCGGCCTGTAACCCCCGGCATTGCCACTGACGCCCTGACAGTTATTGATAAGGGCCTTGAACCGGGCGAACAGGTTGTGGTGGACGGTCTTGACCGCCTGCGGGATGGTATTGAAGTGAAAATTACGGCCACCGCAGAAACGCCCAAGGCACAGCCTGCGGAGTAGTAGCCCGGCTTTGCCGGAATGCCCTCCGTGTCTTCCACCCCTTCCCGCAAGGGGGAGCATCCTCCATATGAACCTATCGCGCATATTTATTTTACGGCCCATCGCCACCTCCCTGCTCATGGTGGCCCTGTTTCTTTCAGGGCTGCTGGGTTACCGGTATTTGCCCGTGGCGGCCCTGCCGCAGATAGATTACCCCACCATTCAGGTCCAGACGCTGTATCCCGGCGCATCGCCTGATGTTATGGCCTCTGTCATCACGGCTCCCCTTGAGCGCCAGTTTGGCCTCATGCCCGGGCTTGTGCAGATGAGTTCCCTTTCCTCCGCCGGGGCCTCGGTGGTGACCCTGCAATTCGACCTCACGCTGGCGCTGGATGTGGCCGAGCAGGAAGTGCAGGCGGCTATCAATGCTGCCAATAACCTGCTGCCAAGCGATCTGCCTTCGCCGCCAATTTACAACAAGGTCAACCCGGCTGATCCCCCGGTTATCACCCTTGCCGTCACCAGCGATGCCATGCCTCTTACCCGGCTGGAAGACCTGGTAGACACACGCATGGCCCAGAAAATTTCGCAACTGCCCGGCGTGGGCCTTGTGACGCTTTCGGGCGGGCAGCGCCCCGCCGTGCGGGTGCAGGTGAACCCCAAGGCGCTGGCCAATGTGGGGCTTACCCTCGCTGATGTGCGTACGGCTATTTCCACGGCCAACGTCAACAACGCCAAGGGCAGCTTTGACGGCCCGGAACGGGCCAGCACCATTGACGCCAACGATCAGCTTGCCTCTGCCGATGCCTATGCCGAGGCCATAATCGGCTACAAGGGCGGCGGCCCACTGCGCCTGCGCGATGTGGCCGAAGTGGTGGAGGGTGCCGAGAACGCCCGCCTCGCGGCCTATGTGGCAGGGGAGGGCATGAGCTTTCGGCCTGCTATCGTACTCTCGGTGCAGCGCCAGCCAGGAGCCAACGTCATAGACGTTGCGGACAGGGTTTTGCGGCTTTTGCCTGTGCTCAAACAGACCTTGCCCGGCAATGTGGACGTGCGCGTGGTTACAGACCGCACCACCACCATCCGCGCCACGGTGCACGACGTGCAGCTTGAGTTGCTGCTGGCTGTGGCTCTGGTGATCTGGGTCATCTGGCTGTTTTTGCGCAATGCCAGAGCCACCATTATTCCCGCTCTGGCCGTGCCTCTTTCGCTGGTAGGCACCCTTGGGGTCATGCATCTTGCCGGGTACTCGCTGAACAATCTCACGCTCATGGCTCTGGTTATCGCCACCGGCTTTGTGGTGGATGACGCCATCGTGGTGATCGAAAATATCTCGCGGTATCTGGAGCAGGGGCAAAAACCCGTACAGGCCGCCCTGACCGGGGCAGGGCAGATAGGCTTTACCATTATTTCGCTGACCATTTCGCTGGTGGCGGTGCTTATTCCCCTGCTGTTCATGGGAGATGTGGTGGGGCGGCTGTTCCGCGAGTTTGCGGTAACCCTGGCCGTGACCATTCTTATTTCTGCGGTTATTTCGCTCACGCTCACGCCCATGCTCTGCGCCATCATGCTGCGGCCAGAGCAGCATGACGGGAACCACGCGCAGCAGGGGAGTGGCCGATTTTTTACTCGCCTGCTCGCCTGGTATGAAGAAAAACTCGACTGGGTACTGCAACACCAGAGCCTGACCCTGGCAGTGGCGGTGGGCACGCTGGTGCTCACGGTTCTGCTGTATATCGGCGTACCCAAAGGATTTTTCCCCGTGCAGGATACGGGCGTCATCCAGGGGGTGGCCGAAGCGCCGCAGGATACGTCCTTTGAGGCCATGGCTGGGCGGCAACGCCAACTGGCCGACCTCATACTGCAAGACCAGGCGGTTGAGAGCGTGGTGTTTTTTGTGGGCGTGGACGGCGTCAACCAGAGCATGGGGACTTCGCGCCTTTCTGTGGAACTGAAGCCGCTGGAAGACCGTGATGCCCGCGCGCCTGCCATAGCGCGCCGTATTATGGAAAAGTCCACCGCCCTGCCCGGCATGACCCTGTATTTGCAGCCCGTGCAGGACCTGACCATAGAAGACCGTATTTCGCGCACCCAGTACCAGTTTTCAATTGAAGCACTGGACAGGGATCAGCTGGATCACTGGTTGCCGCGCATTGTGAACGCCCTTGCCCAGCGGCCAGAGCTTGAAATGGTCACAAGCGACTACCTGAATCCGGGCCGCATGGCATGGCTGAACATTAACCGTGACGCCGCCGGCCGCCTTGGCATAAGCATGTCGACCATTGACAACGCCCTGTACGATGCCCTTGGGCAGCGGCTGATTTCAACCATTTTCACTCAGACCAACCAGTACAAGGTCGTGCTCGAAACCGCCCCCCGCTTCCGCATGGGGCCGCAGTCCATTGAAAATATCTATGTTTCGGGCGGCGACGGCAAACCAGTGCCGCTCACAAGCCTGGCAACGCTTGAGGAGCGCCCCGTGCGGCTTTCCATCGCGCGTCAGGGGCAGTTCCCTGTGGCGACCATTTCTTTCAACGTGGCGCGTGGTTCTTCGCTGGGCGCGGCGGTCAAGGCTGTGGAGGAAACCGAAAAAGAACTGGAACTGCCCACGGCCCTGCGCACCCAGTTGCAGGGCGCGGCCAAGGCCTTCACCACGTCTACGGACAATCAGGTCTGGCTTATTCTGGCGGCCATCATCACCATGTATATTGTGCTGGGCGTGCTGTACGAGAGTTACGTTCACCCCGTCACCATCCTTTCCACCCTGCCGTCTGCGGGCGTGGGGGCGCTGCTGGCCCTGATACTGGCAGATATGGATCTTGGCGTGGTGGGCATCATCGGCATCATTCTGCTTATCGGCATCGTCAAGAAAAACGCCATCATGATGATCGACTTTGCGCTGGATGCGGAACGCAACGAAGGCAAGGAGCCGCTTGCCGCCATTCGTCAGGCCTGCCTGCTGCGGCTGCGGCCCATCCTCATGACCACAATGGCGGCCCTGCTGGGCGCATTGCCTCTCATGGTCGGCTGGGGCATGGGCGCGGAACTGCGGCGCCCTCTGGGCGTGACCATGGTGGGCGGGCTTATTTTCAGTCAGGCGCTCACCCTGTTCACAACGCCTGTCATCTATCTGTGGTTTGACCGCGTGAGCCGCCGCTTCAAGGGCCATAAGGCAGCCAGCGGGGCAGGGCAGGACGGAACCGCAGCGCAGAGCAAGCCACAGCAAGAGGCCCGGCCATGAGTACAGAGCGGCAAGACGCGGAAAATCCGCCTCTGCAAGGCCATTCTGCTGAACAGGCCGACAATGCCGTCACTCCGCCTAGGCCGGAGGCATCTGCCCGCCCTGGCCGTGCAAGCAGGCTCAAAGCTCTGCTGGAACAGGGCCGCAGGCATCGTTTTGGCCCTGAGGCATTGCCAGCCAATCTTTCCGCTCCTTTTATCCGGCGGCCTGTAGCCACAGCCTTGCTGACCTTTGCCCTTGCCCTTGCGGGTATAGTGGCTTTTGGCCTGTTGCCCGTGGCTCCCTTGCCGCAGGTGGATTTTCCCGTGGTGATCGTGCGTGCAAAGCTGCCCGGCGCAGGGCCGGAAACCATGGCCGCCACGGTGGCCACGCCGCTTGAGCGCTCGCTTGGGCGCATTGCAGGGGTCACGGAAATGACCTCCAACAGCACATTGTCCAATACGGAAGTCATCCTCCAGTTCGACCTTGACCGGAACATTGATGGCGCGGCCAGAGACGTGCAGTCGTCCATCAACGCCGCCCGTTCCAATCTGCCCACCATGCCTTCCAATCCCACCTACCGTAAGGTGAATCCGGCGGGCGCGCCCATCATGATTCTGGCTATTACCTCCGATGTGCTGACCCGTACCCAGTTGTACGATACGGCCTCCACCGTACTTGCGCAAAAAATTTCGCAGTTGCCGGGTGTGGGCGAGGTTATTGTGGGCGGCGGCGCGCTGCCCGCAGTGAGGGTGGATGTAATCCCCGATGCGCTCAATCGCGCGGGCCTGACCATGAGTGATGTGCGCAGCGCCCTGGCGGCTGCCAACGCATTCATGCCCAAGGGGCAGGTGGAGAGCGGGGGCCAGTTTTGGCTGATCGGGGCCAGCGACCAGTTGCGCAGGCCTGAAGACTATAAGTCGCTTATTGTTGCCCGCAGGGGGGATAAAACCATACGCCTTTCTGATGTCGCCGAGGTCAAAGACGGGCCGGAAGACGTGCGCGCCATGGCTGTATCTGACGGCAAACCGGCGGTGCTGCTGATTGTGTTCCGTTCGCCCGGGGCCAACATCATTGAGACTGTTGATCAGGTAAAGGAAATGCTGCCGCAGTTGCGCTCATGGCTACCGGAGAGCGCCGATCTGGGGCAGAGGCTAGACCGCTCGCTGACCATTCGCGCCTCGCTGCGCGAAGTGGAAAAAAGCCTGGCGCTTTCCATGGCTCTGGTCGTGCTGGTGACGTTTCTGTTTTTGCGCAACGGCAGGGCCACGGCCATTCCGGCGGTGGCTGCTCCAGTGTCCTTGCTGGCGACCTTTGGCGTCATGTATCTGTGCGGCTACAGCCTGGATAATCTTTCACTCATGGCCCTGACGGTTTCCACGGGCTTTGTGGTGGACGACGCCATTGTGGTGCTGGAAAATATTGTGCGGCGGCTGGAAATGGGCGAAACCCCTCTGCGCGCCGCCCTGCGTGGCGCTCGCGAGGTGGGCTTTACCGTTGTTTCCATTTCTATTTCGCTGGTGGCGGTATTCACTCCCATCCTGTTCATGGGTGGGCTGGTGGGGCGGCTGTTCCGTGAATTTTCGGTGGTTCTTACCACTGCCGTGCTGGTTTCCATGGTGGTTTCGCTGACCACCACGCCCATGATGAGCGCCCGCCTGCTGCGCTCCAAGGCCCATGAGGAGGCCGCAGCAGCTCAGGCCGCCCGGATTGGCGCGGGCGGGCTTGTGGGCTGGTGCCGGCGGTTGCTTGCCCGCGTGGGCGACTTCTGGGGGCGCATGCTCTCCGGCATGCAAAAGGGGTATGCCGCAACCCTGCCCGTGGTGCTGCGGCACCCG
The DNA here is from genome assembly GCF_000420465.1 of Desulfovibrio desulfuricans DSM 642. NCBI lineage: Bacteria > Pseudomonadati > Thermodesulfobacteriota > Desulfovibrionia > Desulfovibrionales > Desulfovibrionaceae > Desulfovibrio > Desulfovibrio desulfuricans. The sequence goes on from NZ_ATUZ01000011.1 coordinate 635,810, forward strand.
CGCCTGACCATCTGCTCGTTGTTGCTGGTCATTGCCGCCAATGTGTGGATGTATGTGGTTGTGCCAAAAGGATTTTTCCCGCAGCAGGATACTGGCGTCATCATGGGCGGCATACGTGCCGATCAGAGCGCTTCGTTCCAGGCAATGCAGGAAAAGCTGCGCAAACTTATTGACGTCATCAAGGCCGATCCAGCCGTACAGCATGTTTCGGGGCATATCAACGGAGGCCGCGGCGGCGGTGGGGTGTTCATAGCCCTTAAGCCCTTGCCGGAGCGCAAGATAGACGCCATGGGCGTTATTGGGCGGCTGCGCGCCAAACTGGCTGCGGAACCGGGCTTGCAGATTTTTCTGCAACCGGCGCAGGACATCATGATGGGGGGGCGCGGCTCGCGCTCGCAGTACCAGTATACCTTGCAGGCCGACAATCTGGATGATCTGCGCTCATGGGGGCGCAAGTTGCAAAGGGCTATGGCCGCCAACCCCCTGTTCAAGGATGTGGACAGCGATATTGAGGAGCGCGGCCTTGAAACGCTGGTCAAGGTGGATCGTGACGCCTTGGCCCGTTATGGCCTGAGCATGAAGGATGTGGACGCCGCCCTTGGCAATGCCTTTGGGCAAAGTCAGGCATCGACCATCTATCAGGATAAAAACCAGTATCACGTGGTGCTGGAATACGGGCCGGACTGGCTGACCGGGGCCGATGCTCTTGGCAAGGTGCGCCTGCCGGGCGCCAACGGCCTCGTGCCGCTGCTCAGCGTCGCCACGGTGGTTCCCGCTTTTGCGCCCCTTTCTGTGGCGCATCAGGGGCAGTTTGCCGCAGTGACCCTTTCTTTCAACCTTGCGCACGGCGTGTCTCTTTCGCAGGCGCAGGAGGCTCTGGCTGCCATCAAGACGGAGCTTGCCATGCCATCATCTGTGGTAAGCGGTTTTCAGGGTACGGCAAAAATGTTCAGCGATACCGCAGGCAATCAGGTTGTGCTGGTGCTGGCGGCTCTGGCCGCGCTGTATATTGTGCTGGGCATGCTTTACGAAAGCCTCATCCATCCGCTGACCATCCTTTCAACCCTGCCTTCGGCGGGCGGCGGGGCCTTGCTGGCCTTGATGGCCTGCGGCATGGAGTTTAGCGTTATTGCGCTTATTGGCGTGTTGCTGCTCTGCGGCATTGTCAAAAAGAACGCCATCATGATGATCGACTTTGCCCTGGAGGCTTCGCGCACACGCAATCTGCCGCCGGATAAAGCGATTTTCGAGGCCTGCATGCTGCGCTTCCGGCCCATTATGATGACCACGGCTGCGGCCATTCTTGGCGCTGTGCCGCTGGCCCTTGGGCATGGCGATGGCGCGGAAATCCGCCAGCCTTTGGGCGTCACCATCGTGGGTGGCCTGCTGGTCAGCCAGCTGCTGACGCTCTACACGACCCCGGTGGTCTATCTGTGCCTTGACCGCCTGAGCCGCCGCTTCAATCTCTGGCGCAAAACAAGGCGTCGGGCAGTGACGCGGCAGAGCAAAGAAATCATAGTCAAACCATAAGTTTTTAGCGCAGCCCCATTGCCCTTTGCCTGCATTTGGGAAAGGATATGGTCATTCCCTCATCTGATGATCCAGCGAGGAATGCCATGTACCACCACACGCTGCACATCCTGTTGCTCAGTTCCGATCCTTTGCTGGAGGCTTCGTTGCGCGCTGCCGCGCCGCGTCCCGGCTTTGCCCACATATTCAGTGCCGACCAAAATCCGGAGTCTGACGCTCAGGCCCAATGCGCCGGGGCCGATATTGTGTTGCTGGACGCGGCCCGGCTTGGGCATCTGCCTGGCATTCGCCGCGTTGCCAGACCTGACGCCCTTTTCATCTTTGCGGGCGATGCCCAGCCCGAGGCAGAATATCTGCCGCTGCTCGATGATGTATGGCTAGGCCCCGCAAGCGCCAGCCTGTACGACTTTCACGTGGCCCGCCTGCTGGATGCGGTGCGCCAGCGCCGGGATCATGACCTCACAACCCTGCACCTGAACGCCGCCATTGACCTGACCACGGATCTTGTGTGGTTCAAGGATGCCAAGGGCGCACACGTAAAGGTGAACGAAGCCTTTTGCCGCCTTGTGGGCAAGAGCCGCGAGGTTGTTGAAGGGCGCGGGCATTACTTCATATGGAATCTTGAGCCGGAGGAATACGCCCAGGGCGAATTTGTCTGTCTTGAGACGGATCAGATCGTCATGAACTCGCGTGATGTTGGTTTTTTTGACGAGGTGGTCAAGGCCCCGCAGGGCATGCGCCAGTTCAAGACGCGCAAGGCCCCCCTGTTCAATGTCGACGGCAGCGTTATGGGAACCGTGAGCATTGCCCGCGATGTGACCGATATTGCCAACATGACTGCTGAGCTTGATCTTGTTTTGCAAAGTATCCCGTATGCTGTCATGCTTCTGGATGCGGACATGCGTATTGTCAATTTTAACGGGCGGTTCAGAAAGCTCTTTGGCATTACGGATACGGATTACATCATCGGCGAGAAGCGCGAGGTATTTCGCAAAAGGGCCATTGAGCGCCTGGGCTTTGCCCGCAACGGCAAGTACGTCAAGATGCGGTCAGCCGTGGATGGACATGGGCGCTTTATTGATATGTATGAGGAGAATATCCTCGACATATTCAACAATGTGATAGGCATGATCTGTATCTACCGGGATGTGACCCGGCAAAGGCAGATTGAAAAGCGGCTCAAAGAGCGGGCCAATACGGATGAACTGACGGGCCTTTTCAACCGTCATTATTTTTTCAGGCAGATACCTGTCACCTTGCCCCTGGGCGCGGGGCTTGCCTATGTGGATCTGGACAACTTCAAGCACGTCAACGACAAGTATGGCCATTACACGGGCGACAAAGCTCTGGTGCTGACAGCCCAGTTGTTGCGCAAGCACCTGCGGGGTGCGGTGATCGCCCGTTTGGGCGGGGATGAGTTTGCCGCCTACTTTCCCGAAGGGTGTACGGAAGAAAACCTGCGCACCTGTGCCAGCGATTTGCTGGACGCCATGATTGAAGCGTATGACGCGCACGAGGCGTATCAGGGGCTTTCGGCCAGCATTGGCGTTGCGCTGGTTGAGGATCAGGGGCTTTCGCGCGAAGATATGGTGCGGCGGGGCGATCTGGCCATGTATACGGCAAAGCGCCTTGGCAAGAGACGTTACTGTTTTTACACAACCAGCCTTGAGTAGCGGGCAGGGCGTTCCCGGTGGAAACGCCCCCTGTCACAGGGCAGACACGGGCCGGGTACGGGCCGGATTCGGGTGCAGACCATGCGTGTTCCAGCATTTGAGCTTGAAGTATTTTTTGGCAAATACGAATTTTCCACGCCATATCTTCTGGCGCAGTCAGACTGCGAGGCCATGAGCATTGACGCCCTGCTGGGGTTGGAGCCGGATGCGGCCTCAGCCCGGCAGGATTTTTTGAATACCAGCCTTGGCTATGGCGAAAACAACGGCAGGCCCGATCTTCGCCGCGCGGTGGCGGGCCTGTACGCAAACATGCCCGAAGAAAATGTGGTGCTGTTCACCGGCGCGCAGGAGGGCATTTTTGCCTGCATGAACTCCCTGCTTGAGCCGGGGGACCACGTGGTGTGCATGTTCCCGGCCTATCAGTCCTTGTATGAGGTGGCCCGAAGCCTGGGCGGCCACGTGGACTTCTGGCATCTGCGACAGACGGAGCAGGGCTGGCAGGGTGATATGGACGAACTGGCAGCGTTGCTGCGGCCCGACACCAAGGCCATCGTGCTCAATACGCCGAACAATCCCACGGGTTTTACCCTGAACCGGGAACAGACCGACAGGCTGTGCGAGCTGGCTCGCCAGCGTGGAGCCTGGATTTTCTGCGATGAAGTCTACCGGGGATTGGGCTGGAACCCGGAAAGCGTAAGGTCAGAGGCTACCGCAGGTGCGCTGCGGGCAGGCGACAATGCGCCCTGGATTGCAGATGCGTACGAAAAGGGTATTTCGCTCGGCGTGCTCAGCAAGGCCTATGGCCTGCCGGGCTTGCGCGTGGGCTGGCTGGCCTGCCGGGACACCGCACTGATGGAAGACGTGGCGCGCTACAAAAACTATCTGAGCATTTGCGGGGCAACGCCTTCAGAGGCGCTGGCCCTTGTGGCTCTGCGGCACGGGGAGCATCTGCTGTCAAAAAATCGGGGCATTATCAGCGAGAACCTCAAGACGGCAGACGCTTTTTTTGCCCGCCATGCCCACATGTTTACCTACAACCGCCCTCAGGCTGGCCCCATTGGCTTTCCGCGCATACGGCTCAGCGAACCTGTGAGCGATTTTTGCGAAAGGCTGGCTCATGAAGCCGGGGTTTTGCTGTTGCCGGGTTCAGTATACGGCATCAAGGAACCCTATTTCCGCATGGGTTATGGCCGTAAAAGTTTTGAGGCCCACCTCTCCCGGTTTGAGCAATGGCTGGTGAAAACGGGCCTTGCATAAAAATGGCTTAAAATGTTTGGGGATTACCCCACCATATGCAACAAACCCCGCGAGGCTTTGCCCTGCGGGGTTTGTTTTCAGAACTGGGGGACAGCGCTGTCTTTGCCAGCGTTGACGGCATCAAGATATCGCGCCCAGGCTTCGCCAATGGCAAAAAGTTTTTCGCGGGGGATTGCCGCGCTGTCATACGTAATCAGTATTGAGCCGCTGACGCTGTTGCCTTCCACAGCATGCACACCGTTGATGGCTTCCATTTTCTCGCGGGCCAGCCGCAGTACGCTTTCGTGTCGCAGGGCGGGGTGGCGTATGCGCACCCTGCCGTCTACAAAACTGCGTACATACCTAAGCAGATGGATGGCGTTCATAATGGAACTCCTCGCCGGGCAGACTTTTCGGCAGGTGGGGGCGCATGGCGTTAAGGGCAACGCCAAGGGTAGTCAGGTTGTGCAGCAGGGCGGAAACGCCCGGCCCAAGCACCATGAACAGGCCTCCCATCAGGAACAGGCTGTTGAGGGTCATTGTGGCCACAAAATTCCCGTGAATGCGGCGCAGGGTGTGGTTGCCCAACAGGCGGGCGCTGACCAACCCCTCAAGGCTGGGATGGGTCAGCAGCACGTTGGCCACTTCGCGGGCCAGGTCTGTACCGTCGCTCATGGCAACGCCCACATGCGCCGCTGACAGGGCAGGGGCATCGTTGATGCCGTCGCCCACCATGAGCACCTTGCAGCCTTCTGCCGCCAGTTCCTGCACAATGCGGGCTTTGTCCGTAGGCAGCACCTGTGCGCGAAATTCCGTAATGCCCACCTGCGCCGCTACGGCTCTGGCCGTGCGCTCGTCATCTCCAGTCAGCATGAGTACCCGGCGCATGCCAAGGCCACGCATGGCTTCAACCACACGTGCCGCCTCGGGCCGCAGGGGGTCTTCAATGGATACCAGCCCGGCGGCCTGTCCGTCCTCGCTCATGAACAGCAGGGAACGGCCAAGTTCGGTCTGCTGGCCGATAGCTTCAGCAAGGGGCGAAAGGTCAACGCCTTCATCGTGCTCAATATAGTGGCGGCTTCCCACCCGCATTTTTTTGCCGTGCAGGGTGGAGGCAACGCCGTGCGCCACCACGTATTCCACGTGGGCGTGTTCCTCTGCGTGTTGCAGGTTTTCTTCCTCAGCCTTGCGCACAACCGCGCGGGCCACAGGGTGGGGAAAATGTTCTTCAAGGCAGGCCATGATGCGTAGCACTTCGTCCCGCTCAAAGCCAGGGGCCGGGATGACCTCCACAACCTTGGGGCTGGCCTGGGTGAGGGTGCCTGTTTTGTCAAAGACCAGCGTATCAGCCTCGCTCAGGGCCTCAAGGTAGCGGCCGCCCTTGATGGCAATGCCGTGGCGCGCGCCTTCGCGCATGGAGGCCAGCACCGCCAGCGGCGTGGCGAGCTTGAGGGCGCACGAGTAATCCACCAGCAGCACGGATGATGCGCGGCGGAAATCGCGGGTGATCAGCCACACAAGCCCGGCAAGGCCAAAGGTAAAGGGCACGGCCAGATCAGCCAGCCTTTCAAACTTGCCCTGCACGCCCGCCTTGAGCGATTCGGACTCTTCAATGAATTTTACAACCTGCCGCAGGCGTGTGCCATCGCCCACATGGCGGGCGCGGATCACAATCCGCCCTTCTTCAAGGGCTGTTCCGGCGTATACAGAAGCACCTTCTGTGCGGCGCACGCCAAGGGGTTCGCCTGTCATGGACGACTGGTTCACAAGGCCGCAGCCTTCGGCAACTTCGCCGTCCACCGGGATGGAGCCGCCAGCATGCACAACCACAAGGTCGCCCTCGCGCACCTGCGCCAGAGGAACGGAAACTTCGGTGCCGTCTACCAGCAGCCAGACGTTTTCCACATTCAGGGCAAGGCTTTCGGTCAGCGAAGCCATGGAGCGGCGTCTTGTCCAGTCTTCAAGGGTTTCGCCCAGCCCCAGCAGCAGGGTAAGCATGCTGACCGTGCGGAAGTCGCCCATGATGAGCGACGCGCCAATGGCGGCAGCGTCCAGCACGTCAACGCTCAGGGTGCCGCGCAAAAGCGCGCCCAGACCTTTGAACAAAAAGGGCAGCGCGCCCATGACGCTGTTGAACACGCGCAGGGCCAGCGGTAAAAAGGGGCGCACAAAAACATAGCGCACCAGAGGCATAAACCCCTGACCGGGCGAAAGAGCGCTCTCGTAGTGCTGCCCCTGGATATCAAACTGACCGCCTGCGTCAGCCGCGCCTACCAGCAGGGTGAGGGCGGTAACGCGCGCTTCTTCCTTGTCATAAAAAATCAGCAGGCTGCCGATCAGGGCATTGGCGCGCACTTCTGTGATGCCCTCAAGCGAAGCCAGAGCCCCGGCCAACGCCTCAATGCGCCCCTCGCCAAGGCAGCTCGATGCGCGTACGCGCATTCTGCCGGATTCCGGCGTTGTGATGCCACGCAATTCATGAACAATAAAAAAACGCATGCGCGCTCCTTGAAGCGAGGCGGCCTGGGCCGCACTGTCCTGAACGATCCTCTGCCTACAGCGGAGGATTGAGAGTTTGCGTGCCGCCCGAAAGCTCGGGCGGCACTGGCAGCTTCAGCACCGGAAAAGGCGCTGCAAACAACTGCTGGATTAGACCTCGGCGGCGTCCTTGGTGGTCTTGCGCTTTTCTGCGGCAAGGCGGGCCTCGGCGGTGAGGTCTTCCACATCTTCCTTGATGGCTTCAACCTTGCTCAGCAGGGCGTCTTTTACGTCCATGCCGCGGCTCAAAAGGTCAGTGGCCAGGGGCTTGAAATCCAGTTTGCCCTTGCTTACGGCCACCGCGCCGAGCACACCCAGGGCAACGCCGCCCAAAAACCACAATCCGCACTTCATGCCTTCGTTCATTTTCCTTCTCCTTGCTCGTGTGTGTCCAGATTCGGTCAGCGATTCCAGCATGCGGCAGATGGCCGAATCGAGATAATAGTCCAGCCTCCGTCCGGTCGCTTACTTGCGACCGGACGGTAAAACTGGCAAATTTTCAGGGTAGGATGCTTAGATAAAAGCTAGCTGGACGCGCCGGAAAGGTCAACCTTGATAAAGTCGGCTTCGCTGTTGCGCAAGGAGATGGTTACGCCTGAAAGGCGCAAGGCGACAGGATCCTTAAGAGGCGCGCGGCCTACAATGGAGACCGTGGTGCCGGGGATAAGACCCATGTCGCGGATGCGGCGGTTCATTTCGCCGAGGGCTTCAACGGCTGCAATCTTTCCCTGCTGTCCTACTTGCATCTGACGCAGATTGACAATCTGGCTCATGCGTGCACTCTCTATGTTTGATGCTGGTGGCAAATTTGTTCAATGGCTTTTAACCGTTCTGGATGAGCAGCCTGGGTGTGTAACCCTTGCTGTAATCCACAGAACAACCTTGCCTTCATTACGGTTCTGTGTCAAGAGAAAAGAAAGTCGTTTTCAAATTTGATAGCAGATCAGGGCTTTAGCCCTGCAACAAGGAGAGGCCATGTTTCCTCAATATGTAGCACATAGTATGGAAGGCCGGGCGCGTTTGCGCCATCCTGCTCTGGGTGAGGTTGCCGTGCGCAGCGCTGTGCAGAAAGCGCTTGGCAAAGAGAAGGACGTGCTTGAGGTGCGCCCCGGCTCTGAATCCGTGCTGCTGATTCTCAAACCCGGTGTGAACGTTGCCAGCCTGTGCCAGCGGCTGGAACAGAGCGTGCCGATTCTGGCCCGTCCTCAGGCCGAGGTAGCTGCTGAGCTGCGCGCCGCGGCACGCGCCCGTCGGGGGGAGCAGTGGCGGAGCAAGTGGGGTGACAAGAGCGCTGCAACCAAGGGTTTTTCTTTAGGCAGCAGGGGTGACAAGAGAAATATTCTGGGCATTTCACAGCGAAAGCTCGAAGTTCGGGCCATGCTGGGCGTGGCAGGGGTGTGCCTGGCTTCCGGCCTGTCCGGGCCCAAGCCGCTGCATCTGCTGGCGGGCCTTGCCTGGGCCTTGATGGCCAGCCGCCACGTGTGGGTTCGGCGCAAGGCTGTTTAATGAAAGCTTCCGTTGACAGTGTACGCGCTGCCTGTGCGCGTTGCGGCGCATTTGCAGGCAAGTGGCTGCTGACGATATTTGTGGCTGTGGCAGCCTTTGCTCTTGCGGCGCAGGCTCTGGCTCTGGTGCTGGCGGCTCTTGCCCTCTTGCTGATTGCCTTGTGCCTTGCCTCCATGTGCATGCCTGAAGAAAGCCGGGCTGTGTGGGCGTGGATGCGTGACACGCTGGGGCGCTGGAGCGCTGTGGCTGGAACCGATAAGACGGATGGTGCGCAATCGCCCGCTGAACCTGTGCAGGGTGAACCTATGCAGAATAAATCGGCGCAAAATGAATCGGTGCAGGCTGCAGGTGCTGCCCTGAATGACCCGCAGAAAGGCGACTCCCGGCGGGAAGAACCATCAAAGTAGACAGAGCCTCTCAGAGGAATCTGTAAATCCGCGGTCAGCCTCGGGCCAGGGCACAATGGCCTGGTCTGATTGGCGGTTGGCGGCAGCTTGGCTGACGCAGAAAATCCTCTTTTTGCAGGCCAGCGACCGGAACATACCTCAACAAACCAGCGCGAGCCTGCGGTCAGGCTCATTTTATCAGTCTGGCTTTGCTGTACATCAGACAGCAGCACACCCCCGCGATGGCACAATCTGCGGGGGTGTGCTGTTTTGCCGGGACGTTGAGGGTGCGCCCCGGTTAGAGTGCAAAGCCGCTCCGGGCAGCCCTGCACCTGAAGTATCAGACCTGCGCGGTTTCGGCAGCGCCTTCGGGGGCGCCTTCCGTTTCGTGCCTGCCTGCAACAAGGTTGCGGTGTCCTTCAATTATTTTGCCGATGACTTCCGGTTCTGCCAGCGAAGTGGTGTCGCCGATGTCTTCATAGCTGTCGCCAGCGATCTTGCGCAGCATACGGCGGATGATCTTGCCCGAGGTGGTCTTGGGCATGGCGTCCACAAACTGGATGAATTCCGGGCTGGCAAGCGCGCCGATGTCGCGTCGCACGGCATCGCGCAGTTTTACGCGCAGTTGCGCGCTCCACGGCACTTCATCCCGGGTCACCACATAGGCGTAGATGCCTTCGCCCTTGAGGGCGTGGGGCATGGGCACCACTGCGGCTTCGCCAACTTCGGGGCAGGCAGCCAGCACGGCTTCGATTTCTGCCGTGGAAAGCCGATGCCCAGACACGTTGATGGAGTCGTCCACGCGTCCCAGAATCCAGAAGTAGCCGTCCTGATCAACTTCTGCCGCATCGCCTGACGAATAGCAGCCAAAGCGTGAGAAGTAGGACTGGTACTTTTCTTCATCATTATACACGCCCTGCATCATGCCGGGCCAGGGGCGGCGGATGACGAGATGCCCGGCCTTGCTGCCCGCTTCGGCTTCGTCGCCGTCACGCGAGGCAGTGCCTATAACCGCAGCGTCAATGCCAGGCAGGGGCTTGGAGGCCGACCCGGGCTTGAGCTTGGTGGCATAGGGCATGGGGGCGATCATGGCGCCGCCGGTTTCGGTCTGCCACCATGTGTCCACGATGGGCAGTTCGCCGCCGCCGATGTTTTTGTGGTACCACTGCCACGCTTCGGGGTTGATGGGCTCGCCCACACTGCCGAGAATGCGGAGGCTGCGCAGGTCGTAGCGCTCTGTCCAGGCCTCGTTCATACGCATGAGCGAGCGGATGACCGTGGGCGCGGTATAGAAGATGTTGACCCGGAAGTTCTCCACAATGCGCCAGTAGCGGTCAGGGTATGGCCATGTGGGTACGCCTTCAAACATGAGCGTGGTGGCCCCAAGCGAAAGCGGCCCGTACACGCCATAGGTGTGGCCTGTGATCCAGCCTGCATCTGCCGTGCACCAGTACACATCGTCGTCGCGCATGTCGAAGCACCACTGCGTGGAGTGCGCCGCGTATGTGAGGTAGCCGCCCGTGGAATGCATGACGCCCGTGGGCTTGCCCGTGCTGCCGCTTGTGTGCAGCAGGAAGAGCGTATCGTTGGCATCCATGGGCTCGCAGGGAAAGTCCGGGTTAAGGGTAAAGTCATCAATCAGGTCATGCCACCACACATCGCGGTTGCGCTGCATGTTGACGCCGTCAATACCGGCATGCTTGACCACAACCACGTGCGCCACCGAGGGGCACTTTTCAAGGATGGGATCAAGATTGGCCTTGAGGGGCTTGAACTTGCCCCCGCGCACCGCCGCGTCCGCCGTGATGACAACGCGAGCTTTGCAACCCTGAATACGACTGCGCACGCCGCCCTCCGCATAGCCGGAAAAGATGGCCGTGTGGATGGCGCCAATGCGGGCGCAGGCCAGCATGGCAATAAAAAGTTCCGGAATCATGGGCATGTACAAAGCCACATGATCGCCCTTGCGGATGCGCAGCGAACTCAAAGCATGCGCAACGCGGCACACCTCTGTATAGAGCATCTGGTAGGTGTAGCAGCGAACGTCTGTTTCTTTTTCGCCCTGCCAGATAAGCGCGGCCTTGTTGCGCCGCCCAGAGATGAGGTGCCTGTCGATACAGTTAAAGGAGGCATTAAGTTTGCCGCCTGTAAACCACTTGTATTTATGGTTTACCTCATCTGCTTCCAGTACTTTGTCCCAGCGTTTGAACCAATGGATCAACTGCGATGCTCGCGCACCCCAAAAGTCGTTGGGGTCTTCCAGTGCGCGGCTGCAGAGAGCGTCATATTCTTCTGGCCCACATACCCATGCAGAAGTTTTGCCGTGCTCAGGTGGAAGATAGCTGCGGTTCTCATTTAACAGCGTTGTGATCCTTTCCTGGGACATGATTAAATCCTCCCTCCTGTGTGTTGCATAGAATTTCTAGAGGTGAAATGATTCCATGGTACAGCACTAAAAATATTTTAGAGAGGCGTCAAGAGCCTGGAATTGATTGATCTTTCAGTCATACCTGTACATATTTTCACAAAGTGGCATAAATGGCAACCTAGGATACCAGTCTATGCGGATTGGAACGCCATACCAATTGAAGAAATAATTCACAATTAACGGCAAACTTTTTTTGATTTTTTTCAGCACCATTATACAAAGGGCAAAAAAACGCTTCTGCCATTCAAAACAGTTAGGCTGAGGCAAACAGAAAGCACCACCAGACGTTTGCGGTAATCCGGTGCGCAGTGAAAGAAAAGGAATATGACCACGAGGGCAGCGGCGCAGCGGCGAATTTCTCGGCAGCGCGGGCGGGGACAGCAAAAAGCGTGGGCGCATGTTTCCCTGCTTTCGTGGCGCAAGGATGACTGGGGTTGGCCGGTGGGGAAGGGAAAGCAGCCATGACACAGCCCATAGGGCAGCTGTGTCACGGTGAAAAGGGAGTAGTCAGGCGCAGGGCAGCATGAGGCCCCTATCCAGCATGACCTGGGCAAGCTGGGTGACGGGCAGGCCCACCACGGTGCTCCATGAACCGTCAATGCGCTCAACAAGCATGGCTCCCTGCCCCTGGATGGCATATGCGCCTGCTTTGTCGTGCGGCTCACCGGTGTCGAGATAGGCTTGCAGCACAGGCTGAGGCCAGTGGTGGAAGATAACACGGCTGGTGTCGCTGAATAACAGCATGCGGAACGAATCGATACCGCATTCGTCCACATTGGGGCCAGTATTGGTTCCGGCAGGCCCTGAGGCTTGTGCTGGGCTAAAGGCTGCATCGGCAGGCAGCAGCAGGCACACGGCGCTGATAACTTCATGCCCACGACCGTTGAGGCGCTCCAGCATGCGCAAGGCATGGGCCGGGTTTTCCGGCTTGCCAAGAATATCGCCGTCCACAGCCACTACGGTATCTGCGGCCAGAATCACTGGTTGCAATTCATGGTTGGCTGCGCCTTGCTGGCGAACGGCATGCCCTGATGCCAAGGCCTTGGCAGTAGCAGCGCGCCGGGTATAGGCCTCCGGTGATTCGCCCAGTTCCGGGCGTGGTTCATCAGCATTGGTGAGGGCCAGATGGAAGGGGATTCCCCATTCGTTCAAAAACTGCCGCCTGCGTGGCGAGGCAGAGGCCAGGAGCAGTTCAAGGCCTGAGGCCATGCGGAACAGCGGGCGCAAAAATGAGGACGAATCGGCGGCAGCCGGGCACGGGGCAAGATTGTAGGACATGGTAAAGCCTGATTAGCGCGGTGCGGGGGCGTGGCGCAAGATTTCGCCGCCCTGCATGTCCAGCACGCAAAAGACGCCGTTTTCTATAAGGCCGTAGGTGCGGGGCGAGCCGCTCTTGGGCAGGGAAAGGGAGCCGGGGTTCCAGAAGTGCAGGCCATCAATGCTTTCGCCGCGCGGCACATGGGTATGCCCGCGCAAGAGAACCGTTCCGGCCTTGATGCCGGGGCACGGCGGGTGCTCGGGCAGGTGGTGCCCGTGGCTGGCAAAAATGCTCAGGCCGTCTGCTTCAATCCAGGTGGATTCTGTGACTGCAAAGGGCAAAAGGCACAGATCAACCTCGGCATCGCAGTTGCCGCGCACTGCCATCACCGGGCAGGGCAAGGCCGAAAGATCGGGCATGGTTTGCAGTACAGAGCGGGTGTCGTAGCCCTGCGGCAGGGGGTTGCGCGGGCCGTGGTAAACCAGATCGCCCAGCAGCACCAGTGCGTCAGGGGTAAGCTCACGCGCTTTTTCCAGCAAAAAAAGCAGACTTTCAACAGACCCGTGCAGGTCGGAGGCAACAAGCAGACGCATCAGGCGCATTCCTTGGCAGCAGGGTGTTCCCTGTTCCAGTCTTCAAGAGGAATAGCTTCTTCCACAAGCATGATGGGAATATTGTCGCGCACTGGATAGACCACGCCGCAGGCCTTGCAGGCAAAGGCGGCGACTGAACCGTTGTCTTCCAGCGCCACAAGGTTGCCCAGGCATTTGGGGCAAGCAAGAATTTGCAGTAACTCGCGGGTTTCCATAGGCATAAAGAATCCTTCTGTTAATCGTGAGGGGGTAGTCTATCTCCAAGCGTCTTCCAGTTCAAGACTTGCCCCATATTGTCATTTTGCGGTATAATAGTTATCCCATGAAAGATAGTATGAAATTCATCGATCTGCACACGCATTCCACCGCTTCTGACGGTACGGACACCCCGACCCAGCTTGTGGGCAAGGCCCATGCAGCAGGCCTTGCCGCAGTGGCTATTACTGACCACGATACCCTGTCTGGCCTTGATGAGGGGCAGCAGACCGGGCGGGAGCTTGGTATTGAAGTTGTGCGCGGCTGCGAAATTTCGACAGGCACGGAACTGGGCGAACTGCACATCCTTGGCCTGTGGCTACCGGAAAATCCCCAGCCTTTGCTGGAAAAACTGCGCTGGCTGCGCGAAATGCGGGCAGAGCGCAATGTAGGCATAGTAAAAAAGTTGCAGGATCTCGGCTACGACATCAGCATGGAAGAAGTGCTGGCGGCGGCCAGGGGCGAGAGCGTGGGGCGACCGCACATAGCAGCTGTGATGCTGCGAAAGGGCTTTGCCAAGGATCCCCGGCAGGTTTTCAAGGAATTTCTGGGCAGCCGGGGCAAGGCATATTTGCCCAAAACTGTGCTGGAACCTGATGAAAGCGTTCGGTTGCTGGCCTCCATGGGGGCGACGGTATGTCTGGCGCATCCGCTGCTCTGGAAGGCCCCCGCCGGGTGGCTGGACTCCATGGTGGCCCGCCTCAAGGAATACGGGCTCAGCGCCATTGAAGCCTACCACAGTGAGCATTCCGAAGCCGATGTGCGCACCTGTCTGGCCCTGGCCAAGCGTTTTGACCTTGGCGTTTCCGGCGGATCGGACTATCACGGATCAAACAAGCCCACTATCCGTCTGGGACAGGGCTACGGGGGCTTGCGCGTCAGCTCGGCTGTGCTTGAAGGCCTGAAAGAACGCCGCGACGCTGCTGGCCTCCATATCTGACCGCGCCTACCATCGCCCGTTTGCGGCGGCCAAGTCAAACCTCTTGCGCAATCGGGTCACCCGATGTACAGCGGTTTTCCACACTTATCTGGAAGGCATTGCATGCGTATTCTTCATAAACAGCAACATCTTCCCCCTCTTGAGGGGCCACGGCTGGAGCCGCATCCTTTTCGTGGCGCAGGGGTTCCCCCTGACGAACGCGATGGCGCGCCGCTTGTTCCCGTTGCCCGACCCGAGCGCGGGTCAGCCGCGCAGGGCATTGCCGCCCCCCACAGAGAAGCCCCTTCGGGCAAGGACGTAGGCACCGAAGCCTTTGAACTGCGCCAGCTTGGCGAAGAAGATTTTGAGGAGTTTGAGGCTCTGCTGCGCTACGCCTTTCAGGTCAGCACATCTGAAATGGCCCGCATCGGCTGGTCCGACATGGAGATGAAGCAGTCCAAGATGCCCATATTTGAGGCATCGCACGTCATGGGCTGGTTCTACAAGGGGCATCTTGCCTCGCAGATCGTCATCTACCCGATGGAAGTGAACATCCAGGGCGAAATCTGCAAAATGGGCGGCATCACCGGCGTGGCCACCTATCCCGAATACACGGGGCGTGGGCTGATCCATTCGCTCATTGGCAAAAGCCTTGAATACATGCGCTCGCAGCAGCAGATAGTTTCCTACCTCTGCCCCTATTCCATCCCCCTGTACCGCAAGCACGGCTGGGAAATTGTTTCGGACAAGATGACCTTTGCCATCAAGGATACCCAGTTGCCCAAGCGCCACCCCGTGGACGGGCAGATCGAGCGCGTGGACATCGAGTGCGAAGACCTGCACCGCGTTTACAAGTATTTTGCGCTTCAGGAACACGGCGCGCTGATTCGCGGCAAGCTGGAGTGGGAGGAATACTGGCGCTGGGATTCGGACGACGTCATGGCGGCGGTGTACTACAGCGCCGACGGCAAGCCTCTGGGCTATGTTATCTACTACATTGAGAACGAAGTTTTCAGCATCAAGGAAATGGTCTACCTGAACCAGGAGGCCAAGTACGGCATCTGGAACTACATCAGCGCCCATTTCTCCATGATTACCAAGGTGGAAGGAGCCAATTACACTGGCGAACCCATTGCCTTCCAGTTTGAAGACAGTGAAATTGACGAGAGCATTCAGCCCTACGCCATGGCCCGTATTGTGGATGTACAGCGCTTTATCGAACAGTATTCCTTCCAGTTCGAAGACCCCAAGCTGACGCTTGAACTGGAAGTGAGCGATGTCATGGCCCCGTGGAACAATGGCATCTTCCATGTGAGCTGGCGTGACGGGCGTACTTTTTGCGAAAAGGTAAGCACCTGGAGCACAGGGCATCGCCTCTCGCTGGATATCAAAACGCTCACAACGATGCTGATGGGCTACAAGCGGCCCACCTACCTGTACAACAATGACCGCATCGACATGGACTACCACCTGCTGAAAACGCTGGAGACGCTGATTCCGCCGGACAAACCGTATTTTTCGGATTATTTCTGATTTTCGGGAGCAGGATTCGCGGGTTGACACATCTGTGGACAGATGGCAGTTGTACGCCGTTCCGTGGATGCATTGTTCTGTTCTTTTGGGTTTCCGCAGGCCGTGCCTTTTTATCCGAGCCCACGCAGAGGAGTATTGGATATGGCATGGTTTGCATTGAGTTTGGCCGTGGTGACCGAGATTTTGTGGGCGCTCAGCCTCAAGTGGGCTTCTTCGCTGGGCAACTGGCAGGCCGCGGCAGTGCCCATTGTGCTGAGCTTTGTGAATATGGGCCTGCTGGCGCTGGCCATGCGCGGGCTACCGGCGGGGATGACCTATGCCCTCTGGACAGGCGCTGGCACGGTGGGCGTGGTTCTGGGCGGGGCGCTTTTTTTCGGCGACAAGGTTTCGCTGCCCCAGCTGTTTTTCATCGCCCTGATTATCATTGGCAGCGTCGGGACAAAGTTTTTTTCATCCCAGGCATAGGACGTTTTGTCTGCCGCGCCGCGTGATCGGCGAGCTGAAGCATGGTTGCTGGTACGCACAGAGCATGGAACATAGAAAGGCGGGGTTGTCCCCGCCTTTTGTGTCTCTTGGTATAGCGATCTAATGCAATTACTTGGCTACTTATCCTGCCCGCAGCACTTTTTGTACTTTTTGCCGCTGCCGCAGGGGCAAAGGTCATTGCGGCCAATACGCGGCGCGGCCTTGGCGGGCTTCTTGGGGTCTTCCGAAATGCTGCCGCCGCTGGAGTAAGAAAGCTGCGAGTTGCTTTCCTTATGGCGGTATTCCCGCGACACGGGGGAATGCTGCATCTCTTGGACCGGCGCTTCCACTTCCTGCTGCTCGGGTTCGGCGGGGATAGGCTCAATCTGTACACGGATGCGCGTAAGGGCGCGGAACACGCTTTCGCGAATCTGGAACAGCATGGCCTGGAACATTTCAAAGCCTTCGCGCTTGTATTCCAGCTTGGGATCGCGCTGGCCGTAGCCGCGCAGACCTATGCCGTCGCGCAGGGCGTCCATGTTGCGCAAATGTTCTTTCCAGCAGCGGTCAAGCTCTTCCAGCAGGAAGTAACGAAGAATGTCGGCATAGGTGGGGCCGGTTTCCGCCCTGAGCTTGTCAAGAATGCCCTGTGCCATAACCTCGGTTTCTTCGCGCTCGGGCAGGCGCGCGCCTTCTTCAAGCACCCTGTCGAGGTTGAAGACCTCGCGCAGACGCGCCAGAGCTGCGGCGCGTGCTTCGTCCTGGCCGTCCACAGGCAGGGATGCCAGCGGGCTGTACACGTCATCCAGCACATCACTCATGAATTCCTGCAAAACAGGCTCAAGGTTTTCCTCAACCATGAGCTCGCGGCGCAGGGTGTAGATAACTTCGCGTTGCTGGTTCATGACGTTGTCATAATCGAGCAGGGTTTTGCGTATTTCAAAGTGGTGGGCTTCCACACGCTTTTGCGCGCCTTCCACCGCGCGGGTAACCATGGCGTTCTCAATGGCTTCGCCATCGCGCAGGCCAAGTTTTTCCATGAGGCCCTTGATACGGTCAGAGCCAAAGAGGCGCATGAGGTCGTCTTCCAGCGAAAGGTAGAAGCGCGAAGAGCCAGGATCGCCCTGACGGCCCGAGCGGCCACGCAGCTGGTTGTCGATGCGGCGGCTTTCGTGCCGTTCTGTGCCAAGAATGTGCAGGCCGCCCAGATCCACAACGCCTTCGCCCAGCATGATGTCTGTGCCGCGGCCAGCCATGTTGGTGGCGATGGTGACGCGGCCTTTCTGGCCTGCCAGCGCCACAATCTCGGCTTCTTTCTCATGCTGCTTGGCATTGAGCACGCTGTGCGGAATGCCGAGTTTGCTCAGTCTGTGCGAAAGCATTTCGGACGTTTCAATGGAAATTGTGCCCACAAGCACGGGCTGCTCTTTTTTGTGCAGTTCGGCAATGGCTTCAACAATGGCGTCAAACTTTTCCTGCCGCGAACGGTAGATGAGGTCAGGATAATCCTTGCGGACCATGGGCCTGTTGGGCGGAATGGAGATAACCTCAAGGCTGTAGATCTGATGGAACTCCACAGCTTCGGTATCCGCAGTACCCGTCATGCCCGAAAGTTTGTCGTACAGGCGGAAGTAGTTCTGGAAAGTGATGGAGGCAAGCGTCTGGTTTTCCGCAGCGATGGTGACGTGTTCCTTGGCTTCCAGCGCCTGATGCAGGCCATCTGAATAGCGGCGGCCAGCCATTAGGCGGCCAGTGAATTCGTCAACAATAATTACCTGATCTTCCTGAACAATATAATCCACATCGCGCTTGAAAATCTGATGTGCCTTGAGCGACTGCATCACATGGTGCTGGGCCGTGATGTTTGCGGGGTCAAAAAGATTGTCCAGCTTGAGCAGTTCCTCACACCGGGCTACGCCTTCATCGGTGAGCATGGCGGTGCGGGCTTTTTCGTCAACCGTGTAGTGCTCGGCGGTGAGCTGACGGACAATGTCGTCCACCGTGCGGTACATGCCCACCGATTCATCAGATGCGCCGGAAATGATGAGCGGCGTTCTGGCTTCGTCGATGAGGATGGAGTCCACTTCGTCCACAATGGCAAAATTGTGCCCGCGCTGCACCAGCTGGTTGGCGTAGAACTTCATGTTGTCGCGCAGGTAGTCAAAGCCGAATTCATTGTTGGTGCCGTAGGTGATGTCCTTGGCGTATTCGGCTTTGCGCTCTTCGTCATCAAGGCCATGCACGATAACGCCCGTGCTCAGGCCGAGGAATTCATACAGCTGGCCCATCCAGGCCGAGTCGCGCTTGGCGAGGTAGTCGTTGACCGTGACGACATGCACGCCTTTGCCCGACAGGGCGTTGAGCACTACGGGCAGGGTAGCTACAAGGGTTTTGCCTTCACCAGTCTTCATTTCGGCAATTTTGCCCTTGTGCAGCACCATGCCGCCGATGAGCTGCACGTCATAGTGACGCATGCCCAGTCTGCGGCTTGAGGCCTCGCGCACCAGAGCAAAAACTTCGGGCAGCAGAGCGTCCAGAGTCCTGGTGCCGTCCTGCACTTCCTGACGGTATTGCGCTATGCGTACAGGAAAATCGGCATCGGCCAGTTGCTGCATTTCAGGCTCGAACGCATTGATGCGCTGCACCATGGGGCGGAGCTTGTGCAAGTAGCGGTCGTTGGTGCTGCCGAAGATTTTTTTGAAAAGAAAACCAAACATGAAGTCTCCTTACTAGAGCATTTTCACTTTGAAATGCTCGCTTACCGCCTAAGTATCTCTACTGTCTCGTCCGTAACGGAAAAGCAACTGTGGCGCGGATTTTTCAGTATCCGCGCTGTGCAGACAAACATTTTCGATCTGATCTGTCTAGCACAATGGCCGGTCGCTTGCGCGGCGCAAACACCAATGTTGGGTGCGCTGCGGAATATGCTTAAAGCGCAATGTCTTACCCCAAAGGGGACAATTCACGGCATCTCTTAAAAATAAGACATAACATTGCGGTTGGCAATGTGACGCGGCAAAAATATTATTGGTTAGAGAGCCGGTGGGGAGGTGCAAGTGCGCCAATACCCGTGCCAGCAGGCAACCTCACAGAATCATTTTTTTGCGCGCTCCAAGCCTTGAAGGGCAAGTTTCATGCCGGGCTTGAGGGCAAGGGCCAACTGAAAAAACTGTACCGACCTGTCACGGTCGCCCGACTGAAGAAAGACCGCTCCAAAGTTACAGGCGATGGAAGCGCTGCTCTTGACCATTTCTGGTTCCAGATCCAGAGCCTTTACCAGATTTGCCTTGGCCTGAATAAAATCCGCGCCTTCAGCAAAGGCCATGCCTACATTATAATAGAGCGTTGGATCATCAGGGGCGATTTTGATGGCGCGCTTGTATTCCGTAATGGCGTCCTGCCAGCGGCCCTGCCTGCGCAGGCTGATGCCCAGCTGGTTGAACAGGGCCAGATCTTCCCGTCCAAGTCGTTTGCCCTTGGCTTCCAGACTGCTGCGGAGAAATTTTTCTGCCTTCTCCGGGTCGCGCTCGCCATAAATGCTGGCAATGCGGCTTGAAAGCGCGCTGAGGCCATCGGCAGCTTCCCGGTTCATCTGCACCACAGCTTTTTCAAAAAAGGCCTCGGCCTTTTCCACATCGCCGTTGGCAAGATGAGCCTCACCAAGGCTGACCTTGCGGTTCACGTTGAGGGGCGAGATCGAATCCAGCTTTTCGAGGTAACGTACCTGCTGGGGCACATCCCCTATTTCCGCGTACATTTCTGCAAGGCGTTGAAGCGGGGCGAGGTAGAGATCGGCAGATTTGGCGGCAGATTCATAGGCAATACGGGCTTTGTCGTATTGCTGGGTGGCGCGAAAAATATCGCCCATAAGCAGAAACGCCGCAGCGCTGCCAGGCTTGAGCTGCAAAACTTTCTGACAGGCGGTCAAAGCCATATCGTATTTTTTTTGCGCCAACAGTTTCTTTGCCACGTCAATGACCTGCCCCAGCTTGCTTTGCGGCCTCAGGGTAAAAGCCATTTTTTCAATGAGCGTATTGGCAGAAACAGGCTTGGCGATAAAGTTGTCCGCCCCGACCTCGTGGAGCAGCATGAGGCGGTCGCGCTGCACATCGCTTGTAAGCACAATAATCTTAAGCGCGGTAAAGGCCTGCTTGATCTGGCCCACGAGGAAGCTCAGATCCTGTCCGCCGATACTGCGTTCCATAAAGATAAGTGGTGCTGGGTGCCGCGCCAGTATGTCGCGCAGCTCGCGCAGCATCATGCGGGGGTCCGCAGTGGCGGTAAAATTGCTCTGCGCCGTAAGCCCCATCTCTTTGGCAAGGGTAAGGCGCAACTGCGTGCAAAAGGCCTGGTCATCGCTCACTGCCAGGATATGTCCATTCTCTTTCGTAATATAATTAATGACAGTGTCTTGGTATGAATTAAGTTTTGCCCTGTTTGCGGCATCAATCATGGACATGGGATCTCCTGAAAATATTGACAGCCAAGATGACAAGTTAGCGCAAAATGGTGAAGACTGTGCGACAAAAGGGAGTCATCTTGGCAAATTGCCGGAGGGGTGCGGCTCTTTTAGTTTTTTGCAGGGGTGAGCGTCAAGGAGTATGATTGGCGCGGCAAAAAACCTTGATGACGCGATAAAAATAATGCAAAAATGGCTTGACGTTCAAGGGGAACTTGGATAGAAAAAATCTCCGCGCGATAAGAAGCAATTTTTATCGGCGTCCCTGGACGGCAGGGAAGGGTGGGTTGAGCCCATCCTGATGCACCCAAAGCGACCAGAGTATCTGGTTGCAGAGGGTTTTGACATGTGCAGGCGTTACCGAATGCCGGACAATGTCGAGCCGTTCCAGCCCAAAGACGGATCCCACCGCAGCCCCCAGGCCGCGCGTGACCCGGGGCTGTAAGGTAGGGGGATAGCCCCCATTTGGTGACCCTGCGGGACCGCTTGGCCGCTCCTTCTATGGAGTGGCTTAGCCTGGGCGACGCTGGGGAGCATCACGCGGATGATGCAGGCGCGTTCAGGCGTCCAATCTTCCGAATTCTTCCTGAAATTTCAGGCGTGATGCGCGCATTAGCGCAACCCCTTACGTTGCTCCGTTTTCCGTTCCTTGCCAGGGTGAGGTCGGCCCTTCGGGCCATGCTTCATGGCCCGCGTATGCTGTGAAGGAGCCCGCGCTCTTAGCCCAAAAGGCCGCGCGGGATGTTTTTGCAAACGGAGTAGGCACAATGACGACAGTTAGCAGCGATCGCATTCGGATCAAGCTCAAAGCCTACGATTACCGCATTCTGGATAAAGCCGTTGCGGAAATCGTGGATACGGCGCGCAATACCGGTGCCGGTGTGGCGGGACCAATTCCCCTGCCCACCAACATTCACAAGTACACCGTGCAGCGTTCCGTGCATGTGGACAAAAAGTCCCGTGAGCAGTTTGAAATGCGCATTCACAAGCGGCTCATGGATATCCTGGAACCCACGCAGCAGACCGTCGACGCGCTGGGCAAGCTTTCGTTGCCCGCCGGTGTGGACGTGGAAATCAAGCTCTAGCGAGAGGCAGTCATGGCTGAGAAAATGGGAATTTTGGGTCGCAAACTTGGTATGACCCGCATATTTGACGGCGCTGGCGCTGCCGTGCCTGTCACGGTGATAGAGGCCGGTCCGTGCCCCGTCACCCAGGTCAAAACTGCGGAGACGGACGGCTACAACGCCGTTCAGATCGCGCTGACCCCCGCTAAGGAAAAGCACAGCACCAAGGCTTTGCAGGGACACTTTGCCAAGGCTGGCAAGGGTCTTTTCCGCCATCTGCGCGAAATCCGCCTTGCGGGTGCGCCGGAACAGGAGCTGGGTCAGGAACTGACCGTTGAAATTTTCGCCGCAGGCGATACGGTCAAGGTGACCGGCACAAGCATGGGTAAAGGCTACCAGGGGCGTATGCGCCGCTGGAATTTCGCCGGTTCCAAAGATACCCACGGCTGCGAAAAGGTGCACCGCAACAATGGTTCCATTGGTAACAACACCTTTCCTGGCCACGTTTTTAAGGGTCGGAAAATGGCGGGCCATTGGGGCAATGAAACCGTTACGGAAATGGGCCTGACCATCGTTGATGTGCGTCCTGAGGACAACGTCATTCTGGTCAAAGGTTCCGTGCCCGGCCCCAAGAACGGGCTGGTGCTGATCCGCAAGCAGTAGAGGAAGCAGCAATGGCTACCGTGAAAGTATATGACCAGAACAAGCAGGAAAGCGGCGAAATCACGCTGGCTTCCGACGTGTTCGAAATCGAGGTGAGGCCCGAAATCCTCAATCTCGTGGCGCGCGCCCAGATGGCGGCCAAACGTGCCGGCACGCATATGGTAAAGACCCGTGCGCTGGTTTCCGGCGGCGGTGCTAAGCCCTGGAAGCAGAAGGGTACGGGCCGTGCACGCTCTGGCTCCAACCGTTCGCCCATTTGGCGCGGTGGTGCCGTTATCTTCGGACCCAGCCCCCGCGATTACAGTTTCAAGGTTAACAGCAAGGTGCGCGCCCTGGCCATGAAGATGGCCCTGTCGAGCCGCCTGGCTGCCGCAACCCTGATGGTGGTCAAGGGTATTGAACTGCCCGAAGCCAAAACCAAGCATTTCGCCAAGGTTGCCGACACGCTGGGCCTTTCCAAGGCTCTCATCGTGACGCCCGCAGAAGACAGCGCGCTGGTTCGTTCCGCTCGCAACATTCCGGGTCTCACCTTGACCACTGTCGATCGCCTGAGCGTGCTTGAAATCCTCAAGCACAAGCAGCTCGTTCTGCTTGAAGGCGCTATCGAACCTGTTCAGGCGCGTTTCGCAAAGAAGGGGGCGTAAGATGGAAACTACTTCTGTTCTGCTCAAGCCCCTGCTGACCGAAAAGACGACCTTGATCAAGGACGAAGCCCAGCAGGTGGCCTTTATGGTTCATACCCTGGCCAACAAGCTTGAAATCAAGCTGGCCGTGGAAAAGGCTTTTGATGTTAAAGTGGAAGCGGTCAACGTTGTGCGCCGCGCCCCCATGAACAGGGAGCGCCAGGGTCGCGTTGTAGGCCGTAAGCCCGGCTGGAAGAAAGCGTATGTTACGCTGCGCCAGGGCGATAAAATTGAGTTCTTCGAGGGAGTGTAATCATGGCTGTCCGCAAGCTGAAACCGACCTCCGCGGGGCGTCGCTTCCAGACGGTTTCCGACTTTGAGGAAATCACCCGGACGCGCCCTGAGAAGTCGCTCACTGAAGGCCTCACCAAAAAGGCCGGTCGCAACAATCTGGGTCGAGTCACCAGCCGCCGTCGTGGTGGTGGTGTCAAGCGTCTGTACCGTATCATCGATTTCAAGCGCGATAAGGCTGGCGTTGAAGCCACTGTTGCGCACATTGAATACGATCCCAACCGTACCGCCCGTATCGCGCTGCTCCATTATTCGGACGGCGAAAAGCGCTACATCCTCGCTCCGGTTGGCTTGAAACAGGGTGACAAAATCATGTCCGGCATCAACGAGCGCAATGGCGTCGTGGCCGACATCAAGCCCGGCAATGCTTTGCAGATGGCCCGCATCCCTGTGGGTACCGTCGTGCACAACATTGAGCTTTACCCCGGCAAGGGCGGCCAGATGTGCCGCGCCGCCGGTACCTACGCCCAGCTGGTCGCCAAGGAAGGCAACTACGCCCTGCTGCGTCTGCCCTCGGGCGAAGTGCGCAAGGTGCTTGCTACCTGCGTGGCTACCGTGGGTCAGGTTGGCAATGTGCATCACGAAACCATCTCTCTGGGCAAAGCTGGCCGCAACCGCTGGCTGGGTCGTCGTCCCAAGGTTCGCGGCGTTGCCATGAACCCCATCGACCACCCCCTGGGCGGTGGCGAAGGCAGAAGCTCTGGTGGCCGTCATCCTGTGTCGCCTTGGGGTATGCCTGCCAAGGGTTACAAGACCCGCGACAAGAAGAAGGCCTCTTCCCGGCTGATCATCAAACGCCGCGGCCAGAAGTAGGAGTAGCTCATGCCGAGATCGTTGAAAAAAGGGCCGTTTGTTGACGGCCATCTGATGAAAAAGGTCGACAGCACCGTGGCCAACAGCGACCGCCGTGTAGTCAAGACCTGGTCGCGCCGCTCGACCATCCTGCCCGAAATGGTGGGACTGACCTTTGCGGTGCACAATGGCAAGAAGTTCGTGCCGGTGTTCGTTACCGAAAACATGGTTGGCCACAAGCTGGGTGAATTTTCGCCCACTCGTACCTTCCATGGGCATGCCGCCGACAAAAAGGCCAAGGCCGGCAAGAAGTAGGGTAGGCATATGGAATCTAAAGCTATTGCAAAATTCCAGCGCGTTTCGCCGCGCAAGACCCGTCTTGTGGCCAAGAACGTGCAGGGTCTTGGAGTGGAGGAGGCTATGAACCTTCTGCGCTTCACGCCCAACAAGCCCGCTGGCGTGCTTTTCGGCGTGCTCAAGAGCGCGTTGGCCAATGCCTCGCAGCTGGGCGGCGTTGATGTGGATGCCATGGTGGTGAAGGAAATCGTGGTGAACGAAGGCCCCACCTGGAAGCGCTTTATGCCCCGGGCTCAGGGCCGGGCGACCAAGATTCACAAGCGCACCAGCCACATCACCGTTATACTCGCAGAAGGGCAGGAATAGGCTATGGGTCAGAAAGTACATCCGTTCGGGTTCCGGCTTGGGTATAACAAGAATTGGCAGTCCCGCTGGTTCAGCAAGAAGGACTACCCTGCCTTTGTCTATGAAGACAGCAAAATCCGCGCGTTCGTGAAGAAGCTCCTGTTTCATGCCGGGGTTTCCAAGATCGAGATCGAACGTGCCGGCGGCAAGGTACGGCTTATCCTTTCCACCGCTCGCCCCGGTATTGTTATCGGTCGCAAGGGTGTGGAAATCGAAAAGCTTCGCAACGATCTTCGTCAGAAGTTCGGCCGCGAGTTCTCTCTTGAAGTGAACGAAATTCGTCGCCCCGAAGTGGACGCCCAGCTGGTGGCCGAGAACATCGCCCAGCAGCTTGAGCGCCGCGTGGCCTTCCGGCGCGCCATGAAGCGTACCGTGTCCATGGCCCGCAAGTTTGGCGGCGAAGGCATCAAGGTAACCTGCGCCGGACGTCTGGCCGGTGCAGAAATCGCCCGTACCGAATGGTACCGCGATGGCCGAGTGCCCTTGCAGACCCTGCGTGCCGACATTGACTACGGTTTTGCCGAAGCGCACACCACCTACGGCATCATTGGTGTCAAGGTGTGGATCTATAAGGGTGAAATCCTTGACAAAGAGGTTGATCAGTAATGCTTGCGCCCAAAAGAGTTAAATTCCGCAAGTGGCAGAAAGGCCGCCTGCGTGGCCTGGCCACCCGCGGCGCCACCATTGCGTTTGGTGATATCGGCCTTAAAACCGTGCAGCATGGCCAGCTTTCCAGCCAGCAGATTGAAGCTGCTCGTATCGCCATGATGCGTCACATCAAGCGTGGCGGCAAAGTGTGGATCCGTGTGTTCCCCGACCGCCCCGTAACGGCCAAGCCTCTGGAAACCCGTCAGGGTTCCGGTAAGGGCGCGCCCGTGGGTTGGTGCGCTCCGGTCAAGCCCGGCCGCGTGCTGTATGAAATCAAGGGCGTGAGCCTTGACCTCGCGCGTGAGGCGCTGACTCGCGCCGCTCACAAGCTGCCCGTTAAGACCATCATTGTGGTGAGGGAGGGCATCTAAATGGCTGCCAAGAAAAAGACCGAAACCGCCGCCCGGCCCGCCGCACAGGATCTGCGTTCCATGAACGTGGAAGAACTGCGCACGGCTCTTACCGAGCAGCGCCAGGAACTGATGAACGCCCGCTTCAAGCATGCCGCTGCGCAGCTTGAAAAGACTTCCGAACTGAAAGTCATGCGAAAGCAGGTGGCGCGCATCGAGACCGTATTGAACGAAAAGGAACAGAGGGCCTGAACATGCAAGCTCTGGAAGATCGCAAGGGCAGAATGCTGACCGGCATTGTGGTGAGCGACAAGAACGACAAAACCATTGTCGTGCGCGTCGAGACCCTGGTCAAGCATCCTCTGCTTAAGAAGTATGTGAGGCGCCGCAAGAAGTTCACGGCTCATGATCCCATGAACGAATGCGGTATGGGCGACAAGGTTAAAATTGTGGAGTTCCGTCCGCTTTCGCGCAACAAGCGCTGGCATCTGGTCTCCATCATTGAAAAAGCCGTGTAGGGTAGTGCCATGATCCAGGTAGAATCGACGCTTCAGGTGGCCGATAATTCCGGCGCCAAAAAGGTTGCCTGCATCAAGGTGCTGGGCGGTTCACACCGCCGCTACGCCTCGGTGGGCGACATTATCGTGGTTTCCGTTAAGGAAGCAATGCCCCACAGCAAGGTTAAGAAGGGCGATGTTATGAAGGCTGTTATCGTGCGTACCGCTAAAGAAGTGCGTCGCATGGACGGCAGCTACATCAAGTTCGACGGCAACGCCGCTGTGTTGCTCTCCAACCAGGGTGAGCCGGTAGGTACGCGTATCTTTGGCCCCGTGGCCCGTGAGCTGCGCGCCCAGAACTTTATGAAAATTATTTCGCTGGCCCCGGAAGTGCTGTAGGAGACCGTCATGAAAATGTATCGCATCCGCAAGGACGACAAG
Source organism: Desulfovibrio desulfuricans DSM 642 (assembly GCF_000420465.1). Taxonomy (NCBI): domain Bacteria; kingdom Pseudomonadati; phylum Thermodesulfobacteriota; class Desulfovibrionia; order Desulfovibrionales; family Desulfovibrionaceae; genus Desulfovibrio; species Desulfovibrio desulfuricans. The sequence goes on from NZ_ATUZ01000011.1 coordinate 662,720, forward strand.
GTGATGGTAATCGCCGGCAAGGACGCGGGCAAAATCGGCAAGGTGCTGAAGATCCTGCGCAAGAAGGATCGCGTGCTTGTGGAAAAGACCAACATGGTCAAGCGCCACATGCGCCCCAACCCCTATGCCCAGCAGCCTGGCGGTATCGTGGAAAAGGAAATGCCTATCCACGTGTCCAACCTTATGGTTGTCTGCTCTGCCTGCGGCAAGGCCACTCGAGTGGGTTACAAGACCATCGAGTCCGAGGGCAAGGAAAAGAAAGTGCGCTTCTGCAAAAAGTGCAACGAAGTAATGGAATAAGGTGATACGATGACACGCCTTGAAAAGATATATAGAGAGAAGGTGGTTCCGGTACTGCAGAAGGAGTTCAGTTACTCCTCTTCGATGCAACTGCCCGGTATCGAAAAGATCTCTCTGAACATCGGCCTTGGCGCCGCTAGCTCGAACAACAAGCTGATGGAAGAAGCCATGGCGGAACTTACCGCGATTGCTGGCCAGAAAGCTGTGGTTACCCGGGCTAAAAAGTCCATCGCCGCATTTAAGCTGCGCGAGGGCATGCCCATTGGTGTGCGCGTCACCCTGCGCAAGGAACGCATGTGGGACTTTCTGGACAAGCTCATGAACTTTGCCTTGCCCCGAGTGCGTGACTTCCGTGGTATCCCTGACCGCGGTTTCGATGGACGCGGCAATTTCACCCTGGGCATCAAAGAACACACCATCTTCCCCGAACTGGAAGCTGACCGTGTTGAAAACCCCAAGGGCATGAACATCACCATCGTCACCACGGCAGCCACGGACAAAGAAGGCAAGTTCCTTCTCGACCAGCTTGGCATGCCGTTCCGCAAGTAGGAGTTAAGCCATGTCCCGTACTTCTCTGGAAGTAAAGGCCAAGCGCAAGCCTAAGTTCAGCGCCCGCGCCTACAATCGCTGCCCGCTTTGCGGTCGCCCCAGGGCTTTCCTGCGTCAGTTCGGCATCTGCCGTATCTGCTTCCGCAACATGGCCCTTCGTGGTGAACTGCCTGGCGTGCGCAAGTCGAGCTGGTAAAATTTCCGGGCGTGAAAACGCCCGGGAGGCGCGCCCTGCGCGCCAGCGGGAAGTGGCGGCATAGTGCCGTCAACCCCGCCCCCAAACTCTCAGGAGCATTCGATGTTGACAGATCCCATTGCGGATATGCTCACCCGTATCCGCAACGCGCATTTGGCCCTGCACAAGGAAGTAAATGTGCCGAGCTCGAAGATGAAGGAATCTTTAGCCGCCATCCTCAAGCAGGAAGGTTACGTCGAAGACGTGGCCGTGGCCGAAAAAAACATTGTTATTACCCTTAAGTACCAGAAGGGAAAGCCCGTCATCAGCGGGCTGAAGCGTGTGAGCACGCCCGGTCGCCGGGTTTATGTTGGCGCGCATAACATCCCCAGGGTGCAGAACGGCCTCGGCATCTGCATTTTGTCCACGTCCAGCGGCGTGCTGGACGGCATGACCGCCCATGAGAAGAAGGTGGGCGGCGAACTTCTGTGCGAAATCTGGTAGGCGGTGCACCATGTCGAGAATAGGTAGACTGCCCGTTGCCGTTCCCAATGGCGTTGAAGTCAAGATCGGAACGGATGTTGTGGAAGTTAAAGGGCCCAAGGGCTCGCTGAGCACCCCTGTCTGCTCTCTGCTCACTTACGAGCAGGCCGATGGTCATGTGACCCTTGGCCGTATAGAAGATACCCGCCAGAGCCGTTCGCAGCACGGCCTGCGCCGCACCCTTCTTGCCAACTGCATTGAAGGCGTTACCAAGGGCTTCTCCAAGGGCCTGGAAGTTATCGGCGTCGGTTACCGCGTGGCGGTCAAGGGCAACATTATCGAGCTTTCTGTGGGCTATTCCCACCCTGTGCTCGTTGAACTGCCCGACGGCATCAAGGCCGTGGTTGAAGGTCAGGTTCTGACCCTCTCCGGCATCGACAAGGAACTTGTGGGCGAAATGGCCGCCAAGATTCGCCGCATTCGTAAGCCTGAACCCTACAAGGGCAAGGGCATCAAGTACGTTACCGAGACTATCCGCCGCAAGGTTGGTAAGTCCGGCGGCAAGAAGTAGGGGGGCGCGTCATGAAATACAGCAAGAACGAATCCCGGCAGCGCCGCAAGATCCGTATCCGCAAGAAAGTCAACGGCACCTTTGTGCGCCCGCGTCTGGTTGTGTTCAGGTCCAACCTGCACATCTACGCCCAGATCATCAACGATCTGGACGGCGTGACCCTGGCTGCCGCCTCTACCCTTACGCTTTCCAAGACCGAAGCCGGCATGCACTGCAACAAGAGCGGCGCCGAGATGGTGGGCAAGGAAATTGCCCGGATGGCCAAGGAGAAGAATATCAATCAGGTGGTATTCGATCGCAACGGGTACATTTATCACGGTCGCGTCAAGGCCGTAGCCGACGGCGCCCGCGAAGGCGGCTTGGAGTTCTAATATGCGTCAGGAAAATACTGAAACTCAGCAGAACGAGTTGGGCGAAATCGAAAAGATCGTTTCCCTCAACCGCGTGGCCAAGGTCGTCAAGGGCGGTCGCCGTTTCAGCTTCAGCGCCCTCGTTGTTGTGGGCGATGGCAAGGGCGGCGTGGGCTTCGGTCTGGGCAAGGCCCAGGAAGTGCCGGAAGCACTGCGCAAAGCCACTGAACGCGCTCGCAAAAACCGCGTCCAGGTTGCCCTTGTTGAAGGCACCCTTCCTTATGAAGTGCTCGGTCGTTTCGGCGCCGGTCGCGTCATGCTGAAGCCCGCCTCTGAAGGTACCGGCATTATTGCCGGCGGTGCCGTGCGCGCCGTCATGGAAGCCGTAGGCATCCGCGACGTCCTCGCTAAGGCCATTGGTACCAACAATCCGCACAACGTGCTTCGTGCCACCATGCAGGGCCTCGTTTCCCTGCGCAGCGCCGAAGATGTTTCGGCCCTGCGCGGCAAGAAGCTGGAAGCCCCGAGGAAGTAACCATGGCAGAAATCAAGGTAAAACTCGTGCGTTCGCGCATTGGCTCCACGCCTGCGCAGCGCAAACTGCTGGACTCCCTTGGCCTCAAGCGCCGCGAGATGGTCAAGACGTTCAAGGATACCCCGGCTATCCGGGGCATTATCGCCAAAGTTCCGCATATGGTTGCCGTTGTTGAGTAACGGCCAAAGGATATACCATGCAACTGCACAATCTGTTTCCTTTTCCGGAAGAGCGTAAGACCCGCCGTCGCGTGGGCCGTGGCTCTGGCTCCGGTCTGGGCTGCACTGCGGGCAAGGGCCACAAAGGGCAGAACGCTCGCGCCGGTGGCGGTGTCCGCCCTGGTTTCGAAGGTGGCCAGATGCCCCTGCAACGCCGTTTGCCCAAGCACGGTTTTAAAAACGCCCCCTTTAAGGTCACCTACGACATCGTCAATCTTGATGCGCTCGTGTCGGCCTTTCCGGGCAAGACCACCATCACCCTTGACGACATGTACGCTCGCGGTATTGTCCGCATGGGCGCGCCCGTGAAAATTCTTTCGCGCGGCGAAGTCTCAGGCGCACTGTCGGTGGAGGCTCACAAGTTCAGCCAGGCTGCTGCGGAAAAGATCCGCCAGGCCGGCGGCAACGTCACTGAGCTGGAAGCGGTTTCTGCCGCTGAATAATTCAGGTGGCCGCGCGCAAGCGCGGCCTCACGGCTTTCACTGGCGTCATTGCCCGCCGCGAGGCGGGCAATGACGTTGCGCACATACTGCGCCACAGGCGCACAAACGCAACGAGTGTTTCATGGCAGTAGGATCGGCAAACAATATGGCGGGCCAGGCTTCGCTGACCAAACGCATCGGCTGGACCTTCCTGATTTTGTGCTGCTACCGCATTGGCGTTCATGTACCCATTCCGGGTGTTGACGCTTCTGCGCTGGCGTCGTTTTTTCAAAGCATGTCCGGCACGCTTTTCAGCTTGTTCGACATGTTTTCCGGCGGCGGCCTGTCCAACGTCTCGGTGTTCGCTCTGGGCGTCATGCCTTACATTTCGGCAAGCATTATCATCCAGCTTTTGCAGGTGGTCAGCCCCGACATCAAGCGCATGGCCAAGGAAGAAGGGCAGGCGGGGCGGCGTAAAATTACGCAGTACACCCGTTACCTCACAGTGCTTATCACCCTGGTGCAGGGCCTCGGCATTGCCGTTGGTCTGGAAAATATGACCAGCCCCGCTGGCGCGCCCGTGGTTCTGGCACCCGGCTGGCATTTCCGTCTTGTGACCATGGCTACCTTTACGGCTGGTTCCGTGCTGGTCATGTGGCTTGGCGAGCAGATCACGGAGCGTGGTATCGGCAACGGTATTTCGCTGATCATTTTCTGCGGTATCGTTGTGGGCATACCCCGCGGCGTTATCCAGTCTGTGGCTCTTATACAGGCTGGCGACATGAGCATTTTCATGGCAATTGTTATCGTGGTCTTGATGGCTGCGGTTACGGTAGCCATCGTGTTCGTTGAACGTTCGCAGAGAAGAATCCCCATCAGTTACGCCAAGCGTCAGGTTGGGCGTAAAATGTACGGTGGTCAGAATTCGCACCTGCCTTTGCGTCTGAACACGGCGGGCGTTATTCCGCCTATTTTCGCATCTTCGCTGTTGCTGTTCCCTGCTACCATTGGTCAGTTTTCGACCAACCATTATGTGAAGCAGGCAGCTGATTTCTTCTCGCCGCACGGCGTTGCTTACAACGTCCTGTATGTGGCCTTGATGTTCTTCTTCTGTTATTTTTACACGGCCATCATTTTTGATCCCAAGGATATGGCTGAGAATCTGAAGAAGAACGGCGGGTTCATCCCCGGGATTCGTCCTGGTGAAAAAACCCAGGAATACGTGGACACGGTGCTTTCGCGGCTGACCCTTTCGGGGGCCACCTATATTTCAATAGTCTGCCTGCTGCCCATGCTGCTCATCAGCAACTTCAACGTGCCTTTCTATTTTGGCGGCACGAGCTTGCTGATCCTTGTGGGCGTGGCCATGGACTTCATGAATCAGGTGGAATCACACATGATTTCCAGCCAGTATCAGGGCCTCATGGCCAAGGCGCGGAAGAGCGGCAGGCTCTAGAAAGCCAGGGCAGGCCTCGCTGGCTTGCCCCCGCTTTCGCAAGCGCGGATGGTGATTGTATAATGAAAAAGTATCACGGCGCATTCATCAAGAATGAAAGGGAAGTGGCCTGCCTGCGGGAAGCAAACCGCATGGTGGCCAACATACTGGATGCCGTGGGCGATGTGGTGGAGCCGGGTCTGCCTACCATGCGTCTTGAAGAGTTGGCGCGCGACATGTGCTCCGACTATAAGGTAAAGCCGGCGTTTTTGGGCTACTGCGGTTATCCTTTCGCCCTGTGCTGCTCGGTCAACGAGCAGGTGGTGCATGGTTTTCCTTCTGCGCGGCTGCTTAAGGAAGGCGATATCGTCAGCATCGACATGGGCGTTGTTTATGAAGGTTTTGTGGGCGATGCCGCTCGTACCTTTCCGGTTGGAAAGGTCAGCGATGAAGCCCGCAAGCTCATGAAGATAACGGAAGAAAGCCTGTACGTTGGCATTGAACAGGCCCGGGCTGGCAATGATGTCTACGACATCGGCGCAGCAGTTCAGGATTATGTTGAGGCAGCCGGTTTCAACGTTGTGCGACGTTTTGTTGGGCATGGCGTGGGCGCGAAAATGCATGAAAAGCCCGAAGTTCCGAACTTTAGGCCTGGCATGCGTGGGTTGACCTTGCAAAACGGCATGGTCATTGCCATCGAACCCATGGTAACTGTTGGCACCTACGAAGTGGACATTCTGGACGATCAGTGGACCGCCGTGACTCGCGACGGTTTGTGGGCCGCTCACTTTGAACACAGTGTTGCCATAACCCCAAATGGCCCCCAGATTCTCAGCATTTCGGACCGTGGTTTGAACCGGCACACAATTGAAGGTTGACATCAGCGTTAAAGCTGGATAAAGATTTCCGTTCCCGTCCTTAATTTTGAGGACTGCGGCCTGTTGTTCTATCGTGGCGAAGCCGCAAGCCGGATCTTTATTTGGTCAATGCAATGGTTTCTTATTGGAGATGAGGTATGAAAGTAAGACCTTCCGTCAAGAAAATATGCCCCAAGTGTAAGGTTATCCGGCGCAAGGGAGTGCTTCGAGTTATCTGCGAAAACCCCCGGCACAAGCAGCGCCAGGGCTAGGGCAGGAGACTAATTGTGGCGAGAATAGCAGGTGTTGATTTGCCTCGCGGCAAACGGGTGGACATTGCGCTCACCTACATTTATGGCATTGGCCGTACCACGGCCATGAAAATTCTGGATACCACCGGCGTTAACTGGGAGCGTAGCATTGACGACCTCTCAGCTGACGAAGTTAACGAGATCCGTAAGGAACTCGAACAGAACTACAAGGTGGAAGGCGACCTGCGTCGCGAAATCTCCAGCAACATTAAGCGCCTTATGGACATTGGTTGTTTCCGTGGTCTGCGTCACCGTCGCGGTTTGCCCGTGCATGGTCAGCGCACCCATACCAATGCCCGCACCCGTAAGGGACCCCGCCGCGGCGCCGTAGGCAAGAAGAAGTAGCGGTGCGGCTGCGCTTGTCGCAGTTTGTAAAGCGGATGCAGCAATAGTGCTGCCGTGAGGACGAACGGATTTTTCCGCCATTGGCGGAAAAGAATCTGACAAGCTTCCAATTTGAGGTTAGTTATGGCCAGATCCAAGAAAGTGGTCAAGAAAAAGGAAAAGAAGAACGTGCCGGTGGGCATTGCCCACATCCAGGCTTCGTTCAACAACACCATCATTACTTTTACGGATACGCGCGGCAATGCTGTCTCTTGGGCCTCCTCGGGCCAGAGCGGCTTTAAGGGTTCGCGTAAGTCCACCCCCTTTGCTGCGCAGGTTGCCGCTGAAACGGCTGCCCGCAAGGCTCAGGACAACGGCATGCGTACCGTGGGCATCTATGTGAAAGGCCCCGGTTCCGGTCGTGAAGCCGCCATGCGCGCTATTTCGGCTATCGGCTTCAAGGTGGCGTTCATCCGCGACGTTACGCCTATTCCGCACAATGGCTGCCGGCCGCCCAAGCGCCGCCGCGTCTAGTTTGCGCCTAGCGTAAACCGCGCCTAAACCGTAAGAGGTAAAGATAGATGGCTAAATATACTGAAGCCAAGTGCCGCATGTGCCGTCGCGAAGGCTGCAAGCTTTTTCTGAAGGGCGACCGTTGCTTCACTGACAAGTGTGCATACGACCGTCGTCCTTATGCCCCCGGCCAGCATGGCCGCGCGCGCAAGAAGGTCAGCGAATACGCAGTGCAGCTGCGTGAGAAGCAGAAGACCCGCCGCGCTTACGGCATTCTCGAACGCCAGTTCCATGGCTACTTCGAGAAGGCCGAAATGCAGAAGGGCGTTACTGGTACCAACCTGCTCGTTATTCTTGAACGCCGCCTCGACAACGTGGTCTACCGCCTTGGTTTTGCCAACTCGCGCAACCAGGCTCGTCAGCTCGTGCGGCACGGCATTTTCACCCTTAACGGCCGCAAGGTGAACATTCCTTCCTTGCAGGTTCGTGTGGGTGACAGCATTGAAGTGCCCGAAAAGAACCGCAAGATTCCCGTGCTCGCTGAAGCCCAGGAAGTCATTGCGCGTCGTGGTTGCCCCGCATGGCTTGAGGCCGATGGAGCAGCTTTTAAAGGCTCTGTCAAGGCGCTGCCGCAGCGTGACGATATCCAGTTCCCCGTCAACGAGCAGCTGATTGTCGAACTTTACTCGAAATAAGCGGGGGTTCGCATGCTTATAAAACAGGGCGAACGCCTTATAAATGCACGCAACTGGTCAGAGCTTGTGAAGCCCGATCAGATCATGCGCGAAGAAGAAACCGCCAGCATCACGCATGGCAAATTCATTTGCGAACCGTTGGAACGGGGCTACGGCACCACCATCGGCAATGCAATGCGCCGGGTTCTTTTGTCGTCCCTTCAGGGTGCGGCCTTCGTGTCGGTGAAAATCATCGGTGTGCAGCATGAATTCACCACGGTGCATGGTGTTCTTGAAGACATTACAGATGTCATTCTGAACATCAAGCAGGTGCGCCTGCGCATGGACACCGATGAGCCGCAGCGCATTACCCTGCGCGTTGACCAGAAGGGTCCGGTGACCGCCGGGCACATCATGGGCAACCAGCATGTTGAAGTGCTCAACCCTGATCAGCACATCGCCACCCTCACCGAGGATGTTGTGCTTGAGATGGAATTTGAGGCTCGCATGGGCAAGGGCTATGTGCCTGCGGACATGCACGAGGGACTGAACGAGGAAATCGGCGTTATCAAGCTGGATTCCAGTTTCTCCCCTGTGCGCAAGGTGGCCTACACCGTGGAACAGGCCCGTGTTGGTCAAATGACCAACTATGACCGCCTGTTGCTGGAAGTATGGACCGACGGCTCCCTCACACCCGAGGATGCCATTGCCTACAGTGCCAAGATCATCAAGGACCAGATTTCTGTGTTCATCAACTTTGATGAACGCGTGTCTGGCGATATGCGGCACGGCAGCGGCGAGAGCGGCGAAATCAATGAGCATCTGTACAAGAGCATTGACGATCTTGAGTTGTCGGTGCGCGCCACCAACTGCCTGCGCGGCGCCAACATTGCCCTTGTGGGCGAACTGGTGCAGCGTTCGGAAGGCGAGATGCTCAAGACCAAGAATTTTGGTCGCAAGTCGTTGGATGAAATCAAGGGTGTTCTTTTGGACATGGGCCTTGACTTCGGTATGAAGGTCGATTCCTTCGACAAGAAATATCAGGAATGGAAAAGGAAGCAGCAAAATGAGGCATAGCAATTCCGGCAGGAAACTCTCGCGTACGCCTGCGCACCGTAAGGCCCTGTTGCAAAATCTCGCTAAGGCCCTGCTGATCCACGGCAAAATCCGCACCACGGAAATTAAGGCCAAGGAGCTGCGCCGGGTGGTGGAACCCCTGATCACCCTTGCCAAGCGCAACGACTTGCACGCCCGCCGTCAGGCATACCGTGTGTTGAACGATCACGCTCTGGTTAAGCGCCTTTTTGACGAGATCGGTCCTGTTTTCGCTGGTGTTCCCGGCGGTTACACCCGTATCCTTAAGCTGGCCATGCCCCGTAAGGGCGACAACGCCCCCATGGCCATTATTGAGCTTTCCCGCGCTCTTGAAGCTGCTCCTGTTACGGAAGCCGCCGCTGAGGAAGCGCCTGCCAAGCCCAAGCGTACCCGCAAGCCCAAGGCTGAAGAAACCGCTGAAGCGTAAGAGCTTTGCTGGTTTGATGAATACTGACAAAGGGGCGCATTGCGCCCCTTTGTCGTTTTGCTCAGCGTTCATTAACGCCGCATGCAGGATTTGCGCTGACTTCTGGCCACTTTTTCGAAGCTGATCCTGCCTATCAATACCCCGCCATTGTCTCATTCGCCAATTACAGCGCGCTGTACACTGCCATATTCTTTCCCCACCTTTGCAGGTAGTAGTTCTCAGAGAAATCTACTGCCTAGCCCGCAAAAAGCTTGCTACAGATATCACCTACCTGCCCACCTTGACGGGCTTTGTCTACCTGTCAGCCATCCAAGATTTATACAATAACGAGATTGTGGCCTACAGCTTTTCAGCCAGAAAAACTCTCGATCTAACGTTTGCCAGCTTGGGCAAACTTTCCGCCATGGCAGGAGCAATACTGCATTCCGATCAAGGATTTCTGTATACCCACAAATTTTACCAAGTGGAACTGGAACGCCTGGGCTTGCGCAGCTGCCATTCTCGGCGGAGCAACTGCCTGGATAACTCCTACATGGAATCGTTCTTTTCCCACCTTAAAACCGGAGTGTTTGGAGGGAAGAGTTTATGCCGTCCGCAGGGGACCATTGCTTTGGTAGAAGAGCACATACGTTTTTACAACATGGAGAGATTTCAAAAAAGGCTCGGCCAGCTCTCTCCGAGAGAATTTCGGAAAAAGCTGGCCGCTTGATTATTTGCGTTGGCCTTTTTTGACCTGTCCATTTGACGGGTGCAGACCATTGCGCGGCCAGTTTTACTACTGCAATAACTTTTACTTACTTCACCACAATCAGATCATATTCGCGCGTGCCAAGGCCGATTTTTTCGGCATGCTCCATACAGGTACGCCACTCGGATTCGGGGCCAGAATTTTTAAAGTGGTCGTGGTGATCCACAAATCCTTTTTTCGCAAGATTTTCTGCAAGCTGACTGCCGGGCAGGGGTTTTGCCTTCATGCAGGCATCTACGCAGGCCTGATCAAGCGCCAATGGGTCAAATGAGGCGAACATGCCGATATTGGGCAGAATGGGCGCGTCATTTTCGCCGTGGCAATCGCAGTTGGGTGAAACATCCACAATCAGCGAAATATGGAAATGCGGGCGACCGTCCAGCACGGCCTTGGTGTATTCTGCCATTTTATAGTTGAGCATTTCAATGGCGGCATCATGCGCGAAAGAAATGGCGTCAAAATTACACGCGCCCAGGCAGCGGCCACAGCCCACGCAGTTGTTGTGGTCAACCGTGGTTTTCTTGGTTTCTGTAGAGTAGTGCAAGGCGTCATTGGCGCATTGCTTGATGCAGGCCTTACAGCCAACGCACAGCGATTCGTTTATGTTGGCCTGGCCGTTGCTGTGCTGCTCCGTTTTACCGGCGCGCGATCCGCAACCCATGCCGATGTTCTTGATGGCTCCGCCAAAGCCGGTCATCTCATGCCCCTTAAAGTGGGTGAGGCTGATAAAAATATCTGCATCCATAACGGCGCGGCCAATCTTGGCTTCCTTGACATATTCGCCGCCCACAACAGGCACCAGGGCTTCGTCCGTGCCTTTGAGTCCGTCACCAATGATGATGGGGCAATTCACAGTAAGGGGCGTAAAACCGTTCTGCCATGCGCATTCCAGATGCTCCAGGGCATTTTTGCGGCTACCGGGATACATGGTGTTGCAGTCGGTCAAGAAAGGCTTACCGCCGAAATCCTTGACCGTGTCAACAACAGCCCGTGCATAGTTGGGGCGCAGATAACTGATGTTGCCAAGCTCACCAAAGTGCAGTTTGATGGCAACAAAGCGGCCCTTCATATCAATATGGCCGATGCCTGCTTTTTTGATCATTTTCTTCAGCTTGGTGGGCAAGCCATCGCCAAAAGCCTTGGTGCGAAAATCTGTAAAGTACACCTTTGCTTTTTCCATAAATATTCACCTTTGCGTTTAGCAGTGTTGGCGTAATGATGGTATTGCACAATTGTGCGAAGGTTAAAAAAGTCCGCACCTGACGTGCAGTTGCCCGATGTCGTTTTTTCGTCTTCATGGTCGCGGCGATCATTGGGAGAATACTGCCAGCAACAGTGGGCTGCCAAGAGCGGGCACGCCATAACCCCGACATTTTCATACCTCTGGCAAGGCTTGCTTGCTAGCACGATTCTCCTGTTTATTTGCCTGATTCTGCAAAATCACAATGTTATGCTGATGGCTACGCTCCCGTGCCTCCCCCATATGGATTTTGAAAGAAATCTGCTTGACTTATTATACGACCGGTCTAATAATTAATTCACAACACGGGAAGCAGACAAATTTTTTTCAAGGGAATACAAGCTCTTTTCGTGAGAATCATCAATGCCCCACCAAACCCGTCCTGGCTGCACCCACAAATCTGCCGAGTGGCTTTTAAGCCAGCAGTATGTCACCACCCCAATGAGGATTGAATTATGGAAAGGAAAAAAATTATCGTTGCCGATTACGCCAAAAATATTCTTGAAGCTCTGCCCAAGGGCATATTGCTTACCTCAAAGGCGGATGGCAGGGTAAACAGCATGACCATTGGCTGGGGAACCCTCGGCATTGACTGGTCCAGCCCGGTATTTGTGGCCTATGTGCGTGAACACCGCTTTACACGTGAATTGCTGGATAAAAATCCAGAATTCACGGTCAATGTGCCCTTTGGCGAATACAGCAAAAAAATCCTCGGCGTTTGCGGCTCCAAGTGCGGGCGCAACCTGGACAAAATTTCTGAAGCTGGCCTGACCCTTGTGGATTCAGAACTTGTTTCTGTGCCCGCAATCAAGGAGCTACCCCTCACCCTTGAGTGCAAGATCGTATACAAGCAGAAGCAGGATCTCCCCAGCCTGATCACCGAATACCAGTCAAAGTTTTACCCTCAGGATGTTGACGGCTCCGCAGTTGGGGCAAACAGGGATGCGCACATTGCCTATTATGGCGAAATTGTCAGCGCATATATTCTGCAATAAGTTGAAATTGGCAGCACAATAACCAAGGGGGTTCCCATGAAGGAGATTTTCCACAGGGTCAGCGTGCGCAAGTTTGAAGACCGCGCCGTTGAAAGTGACAAGGTCGAGCAGATATTGCGCGCCGCCATGGCCGCACCTTCTGCGGGCAATCAGCAGCCGTGGGATTTTTATGTGGTGACATCCAGAGAAAAGCTGCACGCGCTTGCTCAGGTCAGCCCATATGCCGGGTGCGCCGCAAATGCCCCCCTGACCATTGTGGCTGCCTATCGGCAAGAGGGCTGCCGCTTTCCACAATATGCGCAGATTGATCTTGCCATAGCCATGCAAAACCTCTGGCTGGCGGTGGATTCGCTGGGCTTGGGCGGCGTGTGGCTTGGTGTGGCTCCTGATGAAGACCGGATGGAAAAGGTAGAAAAAATTCTGCCTGTGGCAGCAGGGCAGAGGGCCTTTGCCATTTTCCCCCTGGGCTATCCTGCGGAGCAAAAAACGCAGCAAGACAGGTTTAATGCGGAGCGCATCCACTACGTGAAATAATTTGGGGCCCGGCTTCCGGCCTTGTGTCGACGGCGGGCCAAGGCAACGAAAAACGCCCGGTTCTCCATAATAAGGGGAACCGGGCGTTGATGTATTTGTGCGTGAGCACTTACCGCAGACGTTCAAGAACCGCCTGGGCAATGGGTTCGCTGGAGGCCGGGTTTTGCCCGGTTATGAGCTTGCCGTCCACTTCCACATGCGGCGCCCACATGGGGCCGACTACAAAGTTCGCGCCTTCGCTACGCAACGTTGTTTCGAGCATAAAAGGAACTGCCTTTTCCAGCTGCATGGCAATTTCTTCATCATCGGTAAAGGCCGTTATGGTTTTGCCCGCCACAAGGGGGGAGCCGTCAGGCTTTTTGGCACCTACCAGCCCGGCCGGGCTGTGGCACACTGCCGCAATTACCTTGTCTGCTTTGGCAAAATCGTTGAGCAGGCGTTTCAGCTCGGCATCGGTGGCAAAATCCATCATGGCGCCGTGCCCGCCAGGCAGAAAGATGGCGTCAAAGCCCTCGGCCTGAATATCCTTGAGCGGTGCAGAATTTTTCAGCAGTTCAAGGATGTCGGGCCATTTGGCAACGGATGCATCATCAAGGCTGTGGGGATCAACGGGCACCGCCCCGCCCTTGGGGCTGGCAACGGTTATGGAGAGGCCAGCCTTTGACAAAGCAAGATAGGGAACTGCGATTTCTTCAAGCCACACGCCTGTTTTTCTGCCGTTGGTCAGGGCATCGGCGCTGGTTGTAACCATGAGTATTTTTTTCTGCGCGTTCATAAGAATGCTCGCTGTTGTATGTGTGGTGTGGGTTGGGATGCCGCAGATTTTGGCTGGCAGTGGCCTGAGTATGTGCAGGCTTGGCCCGCAGCTTCAGGCTCAGCCGGTTTTGCTGCGGCATAACACTTACCCTGCTGTTAAAACCCTTGAGAACAGCACGTTCACAAATTGTTTCAGTGGCTCGGGCGAGCGCATGACCTTTGCCCGCAAAATGGCTCCTTCCCAGCCAGAGAGGAGAAAGCCTGCAAGCGATTGCGCATCAAGCCCCGGGTTCAGTTCGCCAACCAGTTGCGCTTCGTGCAGGCAGTTGGCAAAAAGTCCGAGCCAGTCGTGGAAGACTTCTTCCAGGCGGCATCTGAACCGTTCGCTCTGAGCGGCCAGCTCCTGCCCCAGATTCCCGATGAGGCAACCCTTGCTGAAGTTGTCCTGTACTGTACGTTCAATACTTTCTTCCAGATACCTGCGGATGCGCTGGAGCGGGGCCATCGTTTCATCATCAAGGTAGCCGTGCAATTTTTTTGTATAGTTTTCTGCAAAGAGGTTGATGACCTCAATGCCGAAGTTTTCCTTGGTGCCAAAATGGTGGTAGAACGAGCCTTTCGGTACGCCCGCCGCCTTGAGTATGGCGTCTATGCCTGTGGCGTTGAAGCCGGAAACAGCGACAATTTCAACACCTACAGCAATGATTTTTTCTCGTGCGCTTTCTTTCATGGCTAAAAAATTAGACCGGTCTGCTAGTGATGTCAATATCTGCTATGCTCAGTCTTGTATCAACTTGATGCAGGTAATGTGACCAAGATTCTGCACTTGTTCTGTGCATGGAGACGTGGGCAGAAATTTATCTGAATTGCGAAATCTGTTTCAAAATAAGCGGATTTGGCAGAAAAGGGGCAGGAAAAAGCAGGCAGGCAGATTTGGCGGCGTGATTTCGGGAGGGTGCCGGGGCTGCCGACCCGATGTCGGCAGCCCCGGCCCGCTTGCGCGGGTGTTTCATGTCGGGAAACACTATTGGGTAGGATTCACCGAGCCAGCAAAGGGATACGGCCCGGCAAACGTAGCCTGCACTGCAATCTGGCAGATGTGGGAATTCCACACGCCCTTGTCAAAGTGGTGGAGCAGATAGCCCGGTGTCTCCATGCGGAAGGTGTCGCCGCCTTCGGGGGAGAGATCAAGATCTATCTGCATGGAAACCGCAGGTGCCGTCATGGCGATCCGCCCGTGCCATTCGGTGACGATGGGGCGGTGCATGTGCCCGAAGCTCAGTCGCATCTGCGGGTTGCGCTCTACAATTGCTGCGAAGCGCTCCATATTTTCAAAAGGTTCGTCCATGGCACCCATGCCCGTAACAAACGGGGGGTGGTGCATGAAGAACATGGTTGGCGTATCCGGGCGCTTTGACAGTTCACGTTCCAGCCAGGCGCCGGTTTCGGCGGGAAAGTGGCCGGAATGGGAGCCTGGGCTCATGCTGTCCATCATGATCAGCCGCAGGTTTTCTTCTTCCACCGTATAGCAGAGGTAGGGCGCAATATCTTCCTTGGCCGGGCACCAGTGGGGCATTACCCCGCGCAGGCGGTCGCGCCTGTCGTGGTTGCCGGGCACGGCGTACACTGGCACCCCAAGGGGCGAGAGCTCGTCGTGCAGGATGTGATATGCGTTAAGGTCTCCGCTGTCGGCAAGGTCACCTGTGATGACAATGATATCCGGCTGTTGCGTCAGGCTTTTTACGTGAGCTACGGCTTCGTCCAGGCAACGCCGGGTATCTACCACCCTGAAAGACAGGCTGTGGTCGCCCCGCAGGTGCGTGTCTGAAAGTTGCAATATACGCATGATGCTAATCCTGTGCGGTTCCCGCAGCGTGCGCAGCCAATCTGTTGTGCCGCGCCTGGATGGTAAAGGCCGAGAACGCGCTGGTTGCTGCGGCTACGAGTACAAAGATGCAGATGTAGAAGGGATCGCCGTCGTTCCACTGGATCAGGGCGGTGCATACGCCAGGCACTATGCCCGCAACCAGAAAGCCCGGGAACTGGTACACTATGGAAATGCCCGTGTAGCGCACTTCAGCCGGGAAGAGATCCGAGAACAGCGCGGCCTCAGGCCCAAAAACACCAGCGTAAAAAATGCTCAGCGGGATGGCGATGGCAAGGCCAACCAGAAACATGTTGCCGCCGCTGCTCTGCATAAGCCAGAACGAAGGGAAGATGGAAATGCCGCAGGCAAGGCTGGCAAGGCCGTAAATGCGGCCCCGGCCAAAGCGGTCGGCCAGGCGGCCGGCGAGCAGGATAAAGGGGCACATGAGCAGGGCCGCAAACATGACCGCCGTAAGGGCCTCGGTGCGCGTGGTGTGGATCTGCTGCACAAGGTAGGTGATGGAAAACACGGCCAGCACGTTGAAGAACACGCCGTCAATCCACCGCGCGCCAACACCCAGGGCAATGTTGCCGGGGTAGTTTTTGCACACGGTCACGATGGGCAGGGTCTTTTTGCTTGTATCGCCCTTGGCTTCGGCCTTGCGGAATTCGGGGGTTTCCAGAATATGCGTACGCACATACAGGGCAATGGCGATGAGCACCACGCTCACAAGGAAGGCAAAGCGCCAGCCCCACTCCAGAAACTGCTCGTTGTCCAGCAGCCACGAAAGCAGGGCGACCATGCCGGAAGAAAGGCACAGGCCGGTGGCAAGACCCATCTGGGGGATACTGGCGTAAAAGGCCTTTTGGCGATCACTGGCGTATTCGTAGGTCATGAGCACCGCGCCGCCCCATTCGCCGCCAAGGCCAAGGCCCTGACACAGGCGCAGCGTTTGCAGGATGATGGGCGCGGCAATGCCAATGGAGGCATAGGTGGGTACAAGGCCAATACCCATTGTGGCAATGCCCATGATGAGCATGGTGAGAATGAGCATACGCTTGCGGCCCAGCTTGTCGCCGTAATGGCCGAAGATAAAGCCGCCAAGGGGGCGTGCAAGATAGCCGATGGCAAAGGTGCTGTAGGCCATGATGGTGCCGATGAAGGGGTCGGCGGTGGGGAAGTAGAGCTTGTTGAACACAATGCCCGCCACCACGCCATAGAGGAAAAAGTCGTACCACTCAATGGTGGCGCCAAGCAGGCTGGCAATTACGACCTTGCGCATTTCTTTTTTGGAAGGAACGTATTTTTGCTGTGAGCTGTCGTCCATACAGACACCCTCCGTGTGGGCTGTCAGCACCGCAATTTTTTTTGCGGGTGCAATTAAAATTTTAATTGAATTTTAATCATGCTGTGCAATAAAATTTTAATATAAAATTTTTTAATTGCCTCCACTGCAAAAATAATGTTGAATATGGCTAAATTTAGGGTTTGATATCACGCTGAAAAAAATTGTGTCAATTGAATATTTATTAAATAAAAAATAATTTTTTTGATACATAAAAATCTGAATAAAGCCTTAGGCCTGGTTGCCATGCGTCTGACGTGTGGGATCGCCCATGACTGAACAGGAGGCTGCCATGACGGCAGAAGCAAGCAGCAAGAGTCGCGTCAGGCATACCGCCGCAAAAAAAGTCACGCTTGCCCATGTGGCAAAAGCAGCCGGAGTTTCCCAGGCTACAGTTTCAATGGTGCTCAACGGGCGCGAAGGGGTTTCGTTTGCAGACGAAACCATTGCCGCAGTCTTTGCGGCGGCGGAAAGCCTGGGTTATCGGGGGGCAAGAAGGGCAACGGGGTGTGCAAACGTTCCCTCAGTGCTTGTGGTGGCCCCTAACGTCACCAATCCATATTATTCCACGGTTATTCAGGCCATGCAGCAGGCTGCCGCGCTCAAGGGCTACGCCACCAGCATCTATACCACCTACCGCAGCCTTGAGAGCGAGCTGGCGGCCCTGCGCCTTGCCCGCAATCGCAATATGGGCATGGCGGGTATTATTTTTGCCATGCTGGCCCATCCGGAAGAAGTACTTGAAAAGGCTGACCGCAAGTTGCCCATGGTCGTTATTGGCGACAGGCGGCAGGATCTTAACGTGGATACGGTGGAATTGAACAATTATGATGCAGGCAGCCTCATTGCCCGGCATATGTACGATCTGGGGCATCAGCATCTGGCCTACATTTCCACCACTCTGGATCAGGCCAACCCCATCCGCATGCAGCGATTGCAGGGCCTGCGCGACACCTTTGCCCAATTGTGCCCGCAAGGCTCGGTACTGGTAAAAAGCCGGGATATCAGCCCCGAGACGGAGCTGGAGAATTTGCAGATTGAGCACATTGTGGGGCTTGAACTGACGCGCAAGTGCCTTGATGACAAAAAAATCACCGCCTTTGTGGCGGTGAACGACATGGTGGCCTACGGCGTTATAGATGCCGTGCGCGGAGCAGGCTTTACCATTCCCGGCGATTACAGCGTTTGCGGCTTTGACAATATTTTCCCCTCAGGTTTTGCGGGCGTGGCCCTGACCACGGTTGAGCATTATATGCGAGATAAAGGCCGCAACGCGCTGGAAATTCTGCACAATAAAATCAGTGGTGCTGCTTCTGACAGAAATATCACCCGCGTGGAATACAGCCACAAGCTCATTACGCGCACATCTACTGCCGCGCCGCGCACGGCTGGCTAGGGTACGCCCATAGGCCTGAATCCGGAGGGCGTGCTGGCAAAAAAGACCGGGGAGCAGGGGCATTTCACCGTTGGGAATTGCCCCTGACCAGTGATGGTAATGTTGTCCCCCCGGTGTTTATTCAAATTAACTATTTGGTATAGTTGGCAAAAATATTTATTTGACATTTTATAACTAAAAAACTAGTTATATAGTTATGAGAACAACGTACCTGAATACCCTCCCTGAACATTGGCAGCCCGTGGCCGCAGTATTCGCAGCCATGGGGGATACCACCCGCCAGCGCATCCTGCTTTTGTTTGAGCCCGGCGAGGAACTTTCCATCAAGGATATTGCCGCAGAATTTGATTTTGGCCGTTCCACCATTGTGCATCACCTTGCAGTGCTGGAAAAAGCCGGGATTCTCGCCGTGCGCCGTGAGGGCAGGCAGGCCCTGTATTCTGTATGCCACCATATCGTGCTGGATTCTCTGGAAAAACTTCGTCTCTTTATTGAAGAAGACCTGCAAGAAGGGGCCGCTGCGCAGCCCCAAGCTGAAAAGGGAACAAACGCATGAACCAGTCGCCCGAATCACTCCCGGCAGCCAGTGGGAAAAAAATACTGCTGAGCATGGGCACAACCTATGCCATGGGCACATTCAACGACAATTTTTTCAAACAGGCAGCCCTGTTGCTTGCCGCCAGCGCGGGGCTTGAGTCCATTCAGGGCATTGCCTCCGCCATGTTCGCCCTGCCGTTTGTGGCCTGTTCTGCCTGGGCAGGGTGGCTGGCAGACCGCATGCCCAAGAATAAAATGGTCATCTGGTCAAAATTTATGGAACTGGCGGCCATGCTCTATGGCGTGTGGGCGCTCGTGGATATGAACTGGGCGGGCATGGTGGCTGTAGTTTTTTTGATGGGCCTGCAATCCACAATCTTTAGCCCTGCCCTTAACGGAGCCATACCGGAAAACTTCCCTCCGCAGGAAGTGCCACGGGTCAATGCCCTGCTCAAGCTGGCAACCACGGCAACCATTCTGCTGGGTATCGCCGCCGGGGGCGTTGTGCTGGATCTGCCGGAATTTTCAGCAGTTGCCGCATTCATCCCGCAGGGTGAGCATGGCTTTGGCCGATTGGCAGTGGGGGCGGTGGCTGTATTTATAGCTGTTATCGGGCTGGCGTCCGCCTTTGGCATTGGCAAAAGCGTTGTTTCTGCCGGGGCAAACGCTCCCTTTCCCCTGTTGGGGCCGGTACATTCCGTACTCCATGCGCTGGAGTGCCGCAGGCGCGACCCGCACCTGTTTCTCACGCTGGCAGGGGAAGCTTTTTTCTACTGCCTGTCGTCCTTTGCCCTGTTGTGCATCAATAATCTCGGCATCATCCAGCTGGGTTTTTCGCTTACCGTTACGAGCCTGCTTTCCGTGGCGATGATGATTGGCATATGCATAGGCTCTGTTCTGGCCGGGCGTTACGAGGCCACAAGCTGGCAGCGCATTATGGTTCCGGCTGGCGCAGGGCTTGGTCTTGGCCTCATGCTCTCCGGCCTTGCCCCATTGCTGCCGGAAGCGCTGCAATTTCCCTGGCTTTTTCTGCTGTTGACGTTTTCCGGCGTTTGCGGCGGCCTGTACCTCATACCGCTTGTGAGCTTTATTCAGGTAAAGCCAGCCGCCACAGAGAAAGGCAAAACTCTGGGGATTTCCAACTTTTCGTGCTTCAGCGGCATACTTCTTTCCGGGCTGCTGTTCGCATGGCTGGGCAAGGTGCCACCGGCCTGGCTTTTGGCTGGCAGCGGCCTTGTGGCGCTGGTTTTCATCGGTTGGGCCGCTGTGAATATTAGTCGCATGTTTTTTTGCGGCAAGCGTTTCAGCCTTGTGGGGCTGTGTTTGCGCCTGCTGCTGGGCCTGCGCTACCGCGTGACCGCGACCGGGCTTGAAGCCATATCCGGCCCCGGTCCAATCCTGTTTATGCCCAATCATCCCGCACTGATTGACCCCGTTATTGTATATTCGCTGCTGGCGAACCATGCCCCGCGCCCACTGGCGGACGAGCGCCAGATGGAAGGCCCGCTTGGGCGGCTGACGGCAAAGGCCCTGCGCGCCGTGCTTATTCCTGACGCCATGAAGGATGGGGCCAAGGCCCGGCAGGGCGTTGAAGCTGGCATGCAGACCGTGCTGAATGCCTTGCAGGCCGGGGACAACGTATTGCTGTATCCCGCAGGGAGGGTTTATCGCTCAGGCCGGGAGAGCCTTGGCGGCAACTCCGGGGCAGCGTTTATTCTGCAAAAAATGCCCGGCCTGCGCGTGGTGCTGGTGCGCACAACCGGGCTGTGGGGCAGTGCTTTCGGCTACGGGGCCACGGGCAAAGCGCCGCATTTTGGCAGGGTGCTGCTGCGTGGTGCGCTGGCGGTAGTTGCCAACCTGCTGTTCTTCACGCCCCGCCGCCCCGTGACGGTGGAGTTTGTGGAAACCGGTGATCTGCCCCGCACGGGCGACAAGCGCGTGCTCAACCCCTGGCTGGAGCAGTTTTATAATCAGGCGGAGCGGCCGGCGCAGGAGATTCCCCGTTTTTTCTGGCAGGGCAGCGAGGCGCGGATTCTGGATGCCGTGCCGCAAAACCGTGCGCCAGAGGCGGCAGATATTCCTGCGGAAGTGCGCGCCGCCGTTTATGCGGCCCTGCGTGAGGCGGCTGGCCTGCCGGAAGATCACCCGCTCTCGAACGACATGACCCTTGGCGGCGATCTGGGGTTGGACAGCTTGGCCCTCATGGATCTGGCCCTCAGCCTTGACAGTGCGCAGGGTGCAACTATAGCAAATCTGGAGCTTCTGGTTACGGTGCGCGATTGTCTGCTGGCGGCGAGCGGTCAGCTTGGCGAGACCTGTGCGGACTCTCCCGCTCCTGCTGGCTGGTTTGCGCCTGCCGCTGACCAGAAACTTGCCATACCCGAACACGCCGCAACCATAGCAGATGCCTTTCTGACCCAGGTGCGTTCCGCCCCTGCCCAGCCATTGCTGGCAGACCGCGCAAGCCTGCGCAACCGGATGGACATCCTGATGGGCGCGCTGATTCTGGCTCGCCGTTTACGGACGCTGCCCGGCGAACGCCTTGGCATCATGCTGCCCGCCGCGCCCGCAGTGGTCACGGTGTGGCTCGCGGCACTGCTGGCAGGCAAGACGCCTGTGCTGTTCAACTGGACGGTGGGTGAAGCCAACCTCCGTCACTGCATAACTATAACCGGGGTCAGCCATATTCTCAGCGCAACGGCCTTGCAGGATCGGCTGGAACGCCAGGGGCTGGGCCTTGCATCCCTGCCTGTGCATTGGGTGCTGCTGGATAAGCTAGCGGCATCGCTGACCATATGGGAAAAGCTTTGCGGCGCGCTCAAAGCCCGCCTGCTGCGTAATCTGAAAGAATACGCGGTGCCGGAAACAGCGGCGGTGCTCTTTACATCCGGCTCTGAATCCCTGCCCAAGGCCGTGCCCTTGAGCCACGCCAATCTGCTCGCCAATGCCCGCGATATTGTGGAGGTGCTGCACCTTGAGCCGGACGACAGCGTGCTTGCCATGTTGCCGCCGTTCCATTCCTTCGGCCTTATGGTGAATATTGTATTGCCCCTGTCGTTGGGCATCCGCGCCGCCTTTCATCCCAACCCCACAGAACCCGGTTCTCTGGCGGCTATGGTACGCGATTACAGGCTCACGCTCATGGCCGCGCCGCCCACATTTCTTGGGGCAGTGCTGGATCGGGCCGCAGGGACGGAAAATCTGGCAAGTTTGCGCTGCGCCTTTGCGGGGGCGGAGAAATGCCAGGATCACGTCTATCGCGCTTTTGCAGCGCAATGTCCGCAAGCGGCGCTTTGCGAAGGCTATGGCGTTACGGAATGCTCCCCGGTGGTCTCCGTCAACAGGCCGGGCGACATTGTATGCGGAACCATAGGCCACGCCATGCCCTCGGTAACACTGGCCCTTGTGCGCGAAGAGGACGGCAATATCTGCGGGCGCGTGGAGGAGGGGCAGACCGGTATGCTTCTGGTGCGCGGCCCCAGCATCTTTGGCGGCTATCTGAGTGATGCTCCCTCGCCCTTTGTGGAGTTTGAAGGCCATACATGGTACCGCACCGGCGACCTTGTGCGCATGGATGAAACTGGCCGCCTGACCTTTCAGGGGCGGCTCAAGCGCTTTGTGAAGATTGGCGGAGAAATGATTTCTCTGCCGCAGATCGAATCCGTGCTGCTCGAAATATTCGGCAAGCGGGGCGATGCGCCGGAGCAAGGACCAGCGCTGGCAGTGGAAGCCACAGCGGAAGAGAGCGGTTCGTCAATTCTGCTCTTCACCCCGCTGGCGCTCTCCCTGCCGGAAGTGAATGCAGCCCTGCGCGGGGCGGGGCTTTCATCCCTGTATGCGATAAAGCGCATTGTGAAGGTAGAGGCGATCCCTCTGCTGGGCAGCGGCAAAACGGACTACAGAGCGTTGAAAGGGAGTGCTGACGCGTTTTAGTTTGGAAACTTGCCATGTTGTTATGCAAAGGGCCGCGGGAAGGATCTGTGTTCCTGCGGCCCTTTGCGATCTTTTTGATCGGCACGGGCAGTGGTGATGTGCAGCATGCTTACATTTGCACCTCGCGCAGCTATGGCGAGGAAAGCTCCGATAGCGGCTACTCTCAAGGTTGCAGAATTGTCGTGTAAAGCAGAGACCCGAGCGCAACAAAGCCGAAACCCATGAGGATCATCCCGGACATTCTAGATAGGCAAAGGGAAAACCCTTCGGGCAAGCGCCGGTGAGCCAGAGCAACCCCGCCGCTCAACAAGAACCACCACAATAACGAACCCAGAAATACTCCCGCAACAACGGCAAGGGCATTGGTTGCCCCCGGAAAGTCGGTCAAGCCGAGGCCTGCGAACATTGCCGCAAAGGAGAAGATGGTCACCGGGTTGGTGAGCGTAAGAAGGAAGGTCGCGGCGATAGTGCCGGAGAGTTCCCTGAATTCATTGGTGGGGGCAGGCGCTGCCGCCCGCCGGGGATTTGGCCGCAGGCTTTTACAGCCAAGCCAAAGCATGAACAAACCACCTGCAAGCTTAAGCCACGGGGCAAGCATCGCCAGTGTTGCTGTTAAAGCTGAAAAGCCAATCGCCGCAAGGCTCGCGTAGATGGCATCGGCCAGGGCCGTTCCCAGCCCTCCGGCTACCCCAGCCCAAAAGCCGCGCTCAAGCGCGCGGTTTATGCACAATACGCCGATGGGGCCAAGCGGAGCTGCCACCGCCAGGCCGAGAAGCATGCTTTTGCAGAATAGCAGAAGTTCCATCAGGCGTTCTTTTTGCTGTGTTGACAGTATGTTATTGATGATCGTGCATCTTCTTTGCTGGAACCTCGATCTACGGGGTTAGCCAATCGTCCGTGCCGTGGTCTCTGTGGTAGCCACCGGAATATCTGGCCCACGTGCAGCCATAAATTTTACCGTTTCTGTCCGTGTACAGATTGAAAACAGTCATGCGTTTGACTGTAACAGAGTCCATTCTGCTTGGTGCAGCAGGAGAATCGTAGTAATAGTAATATGCCCAGATTTTGTCCCCATCATCATTATATTTTTTATATATTGATCTTTGGAACGAAGATAGCTCATGAATATACTTCCCCAGATAGTCACCATCTGAACACATTCGCTCCTCGGCTCTGGCGATATATTTCCACGTTTCAACCCGCAGCATTTCTTTTGGAATCCACATGTTGAGGACTTTCCCGGTATTGACATCTATGACAGGCTTGCTGGGAGGTGGGTCAGTCGAAATAGCAGCCAAATCTGGAAGGCACCCGGAAAGAATGATTATAATGGAGGCAAGCATCAGTATGTTGCGCAGCATGTTATACTCCCGCCATATTTTGCATCGCGGGAGTATACTGGTAACTGATAATAGGCGCAACGATATGTAATTACTAGCTTGTTGGTCTGTTTTGCGTGGCCAGAGAAAAGTAAAACATGCTAACTTTTTTAAATGTATTTATATAAAATTATTGAACTAATTCTTGATATAAGCGTGGCAAAATATTATTTGCGCATAGAGCGCCGCTTGTTTGCCTGTTGCGAGAGGCCGGGTACAAAAAAGCGCACCCTCAAGGATGCGCTTTTGCATGTCATTGATTTGTACCAGCCGTGATGCCGGACCTTGTTCGCTACTGTTCGGCGCTTTCCTGCAAGACGTCGACCCAGCGCGTCATGCGGGCGGTTTGTTCCAGATACCACAGCGATGCCATAAGCGGCGAAAGGGTGCCGCCGTTGGGGTCAAACATGGCAAGGGAACCGCTCTTGCGCAGGGCATCCCACGCGCTCAGGGCGTCATTAAAAGCCTTGGCGCGTTCCGGGTTGAGGGTGGCGGCAACGCGCGCGCGTTGCGCGTTCATGCGGGTTTCAAGACGTTCCTGTTCCGCATTCATGCAGTCCTGCATGCCGGTTGTCACCCCCGCAGCTTCGTCCATGCAGGCCTGATAGGTCTGGCTGAACAGATTCTCCGCCGGGAGGGCGGAGTCTTGCTGGTCAGGGCTGTCGGCGGTAGCGGCGGCGCTGGCATCCTGCTGCGCCGGGGGCGCAGCTTGCGGTGCGGCCTCTGCGGCAAGGGCGGGGTAGGCAACAAGCAGCACGGCGCAGAGCGCACTGAATGCGGCAAGATTGGCAAAGAACGTTGCAAAGGATCGACGAGCAGACGACATCCCAGACTCCTTGGCGAAAAAAACCTTATATGTTGAAAGTGTACGCGCGCCGGGTGCCGTGCGCAAGCATTCTTACCTGTATTCCCTTCCAGACCACAGCACGCGGCCAATAACCCTGAACTGGTCGGCGCAGTCGCCGCGCAGGTCAAGGCTCACAGGCGGATAGGCCGGGTTGACGCTGTTCAGAACAATCTTGCCGGGCAGCTTGTCAATCCGTTTTATATAGATGGCATCTTCAAATCCAACGGCATAAAGCCGCCCGGGGCTGATTTCCGTCTGCCCCCGATCCAGCAGCACCAGATCGTTGTCAAAAATTTCCGGCACCATGCTGTCGCCAGAAACACGCATGAGCACCATACGCCGGGGGTTGCCCTTGCGGCGTAAAAAATCGCCTCTGAAGGCATAGCTGCCCTGGCTGTGACTGTTGACCTCAAGACTGCCCGTACCGGCAGAGAGCCGCGCTTCTGCCAGCGGCACACTGATGAGATCTGTTTCGCAATCCGCCTGAATGCTGGGCAGTTCGCCATCCGCCGCTTCCGGCAGCCGCATGGGCCCGCTACCAAAAAAAAGCCAGTGGGCGTTTACGCCTGTATGGGCGGCGCAGGTCTGAATCCACGCAGGCGGCACTTCGCCGCGTTTGCGCGCTCCACACACGGATTGTGGGGTGATGCCCAGCGATCTTGCCAGTTCGGCATCGCTGACCACGCTGAGGGCCTGCATAAGCCTTTGCAATGTTTCTTTGAACTCTGATTTTTCAGGCATGGCGTTCCTCGCTTCCGCGCGAATGGGTGATTGCCGCACACGCTTTCGGCGGGGTTGTTTCAACTTTTCATTCAGGGTATCAATCTCAGGCGTTGCTTGCAAGGAGAAAATAAGCTAAAAACTGATGGTCGCGTGGTTTTGCCCCGCATTTTTGCAGATTTTGCCATCCGCACCCATCGGGCTGCGGTGAGCCGATCCACAGGAGGCGGTATGGCTTTCATTTCGTCTTCGCTGGAGCTGCTGGCTCCGGCAGCGGCCGTTTCTGACCACCGGGCGGGGCTGCCCCTGTATCTTGCGCCTGTGGAGGCGGGTTTTCCTTCTCCGGCGGAGGATTACCTAGACTGCAAGCTGGATCTGCACAGGCACATGGTGCGCAACGAGGCTGCCACATTTTTTTTGCGCGCGCATGGTGAGTCCATGCTGGGCGCGGGTATCCATGACGGGGACCTGCTGGTGGTTGACCGCTCGGTAGAGGCGGGGCACCGCAAGGTGGTTATCGCCGCGCTGGAAGGGGAGCTGACCGTCAAGCGCCTGCTGCGCCGCGATGGGCGCGTCTTGCTTGCCCCAGAGAACCCCAGGTTTGCCCCCATCGACATTACAGAAAGCGAATTTGTGCATATATGGGGCGTTGTTACCTATGTCGTCCACAAGCTCTGATTCGCCAGCGTCCCTGTGGGCGCTTGTGGACTGCAACAATTTTTACGCCTCGTGCGAAAAACTGTTCCGGCCCGATCTTGCTGATCGCCCTGTGGTGGTGCTCTCCAACAACGATGGCTGCATTGTGTCGCGCTCGGCTGAGGCCAAGGCTCTGGGCATCCCCATGGGCGCGCCGGAATTCAAGCTCCGTTCCCAGTTGCGCGCGTTGAACGTGGTGGTATTCTCCTCCAATTACGCCCTTTACGGTGATATTTCCGCGCGGGTGGTCGATATTCTGGAGCAGTGCTGCTCTCTGGTGGAGCCGTACTCCATTGATGAATCCTTTTTGCGGCTTGAGGCCCCCCAGCGGGCCAATCTGCCCGAATTCTGCCGCGATGTGCGGCAACGCATCCAGCGCTGGACGGGAATCACAGTTTCCGTCGGGGTTGGAGCAACGCGTACCCTTGCCAAGATTGCCACACATGTGGCCAAAAAGCATCCGTCCTACGGGGGTGTGTTTTCCCTGGCACGGCAAGAGCGCGACATCGACCGTGTGCTTGCCGGCACGCCCGTTGAGGATGTTTGGGGCGTGGGGCGGCGGCAGGCGCGGCGTTTGTGGGCCGAGGGCATCTGCACGGCCCTGCATATGAAAAACGCTGACGACATCATGCTGCGCCGTCTGCTTACCGTGACGGGCTGGCGCACGGCTCTGGAATTGCGCGGCGTTCCCTGCCTCGGCAACGAGACCGCCCCTGTGACGCGCAAAACGCTCATGTCCACGCGTTCTTTTGCGCAGCGCATCCACGACAAAGCCATGCTGGCGCAGGCGCTTTCCACCTTTGCCGTGCGCGCGGCCACGCGGCTGCGGCGCGAGGGCCTTGTGGCCAGCGGGCTGGGTGTTCATATCCGCACGGCGCGCCCCGGTCAGGCGGCAGCGGAAGAGCGGCTTTACGACCAGACAGCCCAGTGCCCCCTGCCCCTGCCCACGGCTGACAGCCAGATGTTCATCCGCACGGCGCTGGAGGGGCTGGATCGCATATTTTTGCCCGGCTTTGCCTATGCCAAGGCAGGGGTGATGCTCTACGGCCTTGAACGGGCCGATGCCATGCAGGGCAGCTTGCTGGCCCTTGCGGCCGGGCTTGAATCCGGCGGCGATGGGCGGCGGCAGAGCCTCATGCGGTCGCTGGACAACATCAATAACCGTTTTGGCCGCGATACGGTTATCTTTGGCGCGCAGGGCATGGGCGAGGCTCCCTGGCATATGCGGCAGGAACACCGCTCCCCCCGCCTCACAACCTGCTGGGATGAACTCCCGCTTGCCCGCTGCTGAAAACGCTTTCCCCTTCCTTCTTCAATTTCCTCCCCTTGAGTGCATATGCTCATCATGGTGGAAGTGCCATTTTTCTCTTTGCGTATTTTGCATAAATTTATGATGCAACACGTTATTTATGTTGTATTACACCGCAGCAAATTCTCATATTTGCACAAAATTTCAGTTTATAGTATGGTGTCATTATCGGTACAGAAATGATAAAAAGAGTAGGCATATGGTATAGAATTATGCGTGTAGAGTTGTGATTTTTTCTATTGTGGTTGTTTAACAATTTTGTGCTAACATTATGGAAGTTCGGTAGTAACCGAGGAGGCGTTCAAGAGCTGGTGCTGTCTGCGCTGATGACTCCAGCCCGTTCGTTTTGACGGCCACATTGGGGCCGTGCTTCCATATACTCGTCCCTCCCCAGGGGCTACACCCGCAGCGGTTTTCTGCCGCGGCAGAAGGAGAGTATATGGCGAAGATTTCCGTCAAGAATCTGTTCAAGGTCTTTGGGCCAAACCCGGAGCATGCCCTTCAACTGGCATCCAAGGGGCGTTCCCGCGAAGATATTTTGCGGCAGACACGCTCCACCGTGGCATTGCGTGATGTTTCCCTCGATATAGCTGAGCGTGAGCTGCTCGTGGTCATGGGGCTTTCCGGCAGCGGCAAGTCCACACTGCTGCGCTGCCTCAACGGGCTCATCATGCCCACGGCTGGTTCCGTGCTGGTAGATGATCGGGACATCATGCAGATGAAGCCGCGTGAGCTGCGCCGCGTGCGGCAACGCTGCTTTGGCATGGTTTTTCAAAATTTTGCCCTTTTTCCACACCGCACCGTGCTGCAAAACGCGGCCTTCGGCCTGGAAGCCATGGGCATGGGCGAGGCCCTGCGGCTGAAAAAAAGCGGTGAAATACTCGAGCGCGTTGGCCTCTCCCAGTGGGCTAACGCCTATCCCCGGCAGCTTTCCGGCGGCATGAAGCAGCGTGTGGGCCTTGCCCGCGCCCTGGCAATGGAGCCGGAAGTACTGCTGATGGACGAAGCCTTCAGCGCGCTTGATCCGCTTATCCGGCAGGAAATGCAGGAAGAACTCCTGACGCTCCAGCAGGATATCCGCAAGACAATCATCTTTATCACCCATGATCTGAACGAAGCCTTCCGGCTTGGCGACCGCATTGTGCTGCTGCAGGACGGCGCGGTGGTGCAGACCGGCACGCCGGAGCAGATACTGCAATCGCCAGCCAACAGTCACGTGGCCCGCTTTGTGGCCTCTGCCGACGTGACCCATGTGCTCACGGCGGGCGGCATCATGAAACGGTCAGAAGACTGGGCCGTACTGGGCCTTGACGGGCCGCATTCCGTTTTGCGCAAGATGGCCGCTCATTCCATAAGCTCGCTGTTTGTCATTGATGCGCAGCGGCGCTTTGCGGGCATTCTGTATGCCGCCGACGCCGAGCGCATGGTGGCCCAAGGCAAGACGGACATTGCCGCCATCACCCAGCGCGACATAACAACAGTTTCGCCCTCGACCCCCATTGCAGAAGTAATGCCCATCATGGCTGAGCTTCCTTATCCGCTGGCCGTTGTTGACGAGCGGCAGCGGCTCCAGGGCGTCATCGTACGCGGCCTGCTGCTGGCGGCAATGGTGGAGGGCATGGAAGCGGGAGGTCAAAATGCTGCCTAGAATCCCCTTAGCCCAGAGCATTGACGCCTCCGTAGATTTTCTGGTGGAAACCTGCTCGGATTTTACCCGCGCTGGTTCTGCGGCAATGGGTACGCTGCTGGACGGGTTTGAAAACCTGCTCATGCTGCCCCAACCCTGGCTTTTCATCATCCTGCTGGGCCTTGTGTGCTGGTGGGCCACGCGCAGTATCAAGTTGCCCGCCTTTTCCATGCTGGGCTTTGCCCTGCTCTGGAACCTTGGCTTGTGGGAACCGACCATGAGCACGCTTGCCCTGGTGCTTTCCGCAACCTTGCTTTCCGTGTTGCTGGGGGTTCCCTGCGGCATTCTGGCGGCGGTGTCGGGCTGGGGCAGGCAGATCATCATGCCCGTGCTGGATGTTATGCAGACCATGCCCGCATTTGTGTATCTTATCCCCGCCATTCCCTTTTTCGGCATCGGCAAGGTAAGCGCCGTTGTGGCAACGGTGGTCTTTTCCGTGCCGCCCGCCATTCGCCTTACCTGCCTGGGCATCCGGCAGATTCCCGCAGATCTTGTGGAATGCGCCGAGGCCTTTGGCCTCACGCGAGTGCAGCGCCTGCGCAAGCTGGAGCTGCCCCTCGCCATGCCCACCATTGTGGCGGGCGTGAACCAGACAATCATGCTGGCGCTTTCCATGGCGGTCATTGCCGCCATGATCGGTGCGCGCGGCCTTGGCGGCGAAGTCTGGAAAGCAATCCAGAGATTGCAGATAGGAAATGGCTTTGAAGCCGGACTTGGAATTGTTATCGTGGCAATCACACTTGATCGCCTCTTTCGTGCGTTGGCGCAAAAATGCGCCGGACAAAACTAGACGGGAGGACGCAATGACACGCAGACTTTTTATAGTGGTTCTTGCCTTTATGGTTTTGTGGGCGTGGCCTGCTCAGGCCGCTGCCGGCAGCAAACAGAACAAAACCCTTAAAATTGTCTATGTAGAGTGGGATTGCGCCACTGCCTCCAGCAATCTTGCCAAGGCCGTGCTGGAAGACAAGCTCGGTTACAAGGTGGAATTGCTGCCCGTTACCCAGCCAATTTTATGGACAAGTATGGCCAGCGGCGATGCCGATGCCATGGTGACGGCCTGGCTGCCCGATACCCACGCCGCCATGTACGGCAAGGTGAAAAATCAGGTGGAAATGCTGGGCAAGCTTGTGGGCGGTGCGCGCCTTGGGCTGGCCGTGCCGGATTACGTGCCGCTCAAGTCCATTGATGAACTGGACGCCAATGCGGACAAGTTCAAGGGGCGCATTGTGGGCATTGATCCGGGTTCCGGCCTGATGCAGCTTACGGAAAAAGCCATGAAGGATTATGGCATCAAGAAGTTGCAGCTTGTGGAAGGCAGCGGAGCCATCATGACCTCCAGCCTGGCTGAGGCCATCCGCAAGCAGGAATGGATTGTGGTGACGGCCTGGTCGCCCCACTGGATGTTTGGCCGCTGGCAGATGCATTATCTGGATGATCCGCTGGGCAGCCTGGGCAAGGAAGAAGGCATTTTCAAGGTTGGCCGCAAAGGGCTGAAAAAGGATCATCCCGATGCCTGGGCCTTTTTGACCAACTTTCGGTACGAAGATCCAAGCCAGCTCCAGAGGCTCATGAACTGGAATCAGGAAAAGGGCGCAGATCCTCTGAAAAACGCCCGCCGCTTCATGAAGGAAAATCCCCAGCTGGTAGAAGCCTGGCTTAAAAAATAATTGATACCTGCAAGAGGCGTTGTTGTTCCTCCTGATGCACCCCGGTTGCCCGCAAAGGCCGCCGGGGTGTATGCGTTCAGGGCCGTGCGGAATGAGCGGCTGGCGGGCCAAGACTGTCGCTGCGCGCGGGCCAGATAATCCGCACAGCGCCGTCACGCCCTGTGTAATGCAGCGGGGCGCTCGCGGCATCGCACCACTCGCGCAGTGGTTGTGAAGGGTAGCCGTAGCGGTTTTCAAATCCGCACGAGGCGACCACAAAGCCGGGCTGCACAGCTTCATAAAATTCCGGCAGAAACCCTGTGGCAGAACCGTGGTGCGGCGCAACAAGAACTTCGGCCCGCAGGTCATCGCCGTTATTGAGCAGACGGCGCAGCACCGGGCGTTCCGCATCGCCCAGAAACAGGGCCAGACCACGGCCATGCTGGGTCAGCCGGGCCACCACAGAGGCATCGTTGCCTTGCCATGCGTCCCACTCGTTCATTGGAGGGTGCAGAATTTCCAGGCGCAGACCCAGAGACGGTTTGCCCAGCATCAGAACATCACCACGGACAAGGGCGCGGCTGTGGTGGGCCGTGCGCGCCGTGCGCCACTGTTCGCCCCAGCTGCCCTTGCCTTCGCGCCCATTGTCCAGCAGGTGATCTACACGAAAAACGCGCAGTATGTGCAGCAAGCCGCCCATGTGGTCAAGGTCGGGGTGGGTGTTGAGTATGGCGGTCAGGTGCGGCGCGTCATTATAGGTCAGGGCCGGGGCCACCAGCGCCTGCCCCGGATCAAAACGCGGCGAGGCGCTGCCCCCGCCGTCCAGCAGCAGGCGTACATGCCCCGGCAGACGCAGCAGCAGGGCCTGACTCTGCCCCACATCCAGCACATCAAGGCGGATATGGTCTGACAGGCGCTCTGCAGTGCGCAGGGTCGGGCCAACGCATAACAGCAGCGCCCCGGCCAGCAGCAGACGTTGCGCCGCGCGGGGCAGGTCTGTGCGCCCCGCCTTCAGCGCCAGCGCCCCAAGCAAGGCCGCAAAAGCTGGCAGGGCTGTCCAGTGCGGGCGCAGCAGGGCCGGGGGCTGCAACAGGTTTGCGCCAGCCAGCCACGCAAGGCAGTCTGTAAGCCATTGGCAGGGCAGAGCCGCCAAGTCCAGCACTGCCCGTGCCGCAAGGTCAAGGCCAAGAGCGGACAGGAACAGGCCGAGCACAGAGGCGGGCAACACCAGCATGTCGGCCACGGGCAGCCAGAGCACATTGAGCCAGAACCAGTGCCCCATATTGTTGAACAGCAGCATGTTCAGAGGCAGCAGGGCAATCTGGATGCCCAGGGAAACCAGAAATATCCGCGTTAATGCCCACGTTCCCCGGCGGATCTTTTGATTCACACGTCTGACGAAACTTCCGCCCTGCCGTATCTGTGCAGCCGCATCCGGCTTTGGGGCCAGCACCCGCAACCAGGGCAGGCTCATGCCGATAACCGCCACGCACAGCACGGAAAGTTGCAGGCCTGTGTCCAGCATGCTCAGGGGGGAGACCACGCTGATGCAGAGCAGGGCGGCGCAGAGCACATCAAGCGTTGTGTGGGGCCGCCCACGCAAGAAATAGAGGGCAAGAAGCAGCAGCATGACGGCAGCCCGCAGCAATGACGCCGGGGCATCGCCCAGCCACAGGTAGGCCAGTGCTGGCGGCAGTGTTGCCAGCAGCGCCCAGACTGCGCGGGGGCGGCGCAGGTATATGCCGGGGCGAACCCGCGCGGCGGCAAGCACGCAGAGCAGGCCCACAAGGCCCGCCACGGTGAGGTGCTGGCCGGAAAGGGCGAGGCTGTGCACAAGCGTGGCCGAGGCAAAATTGTTCAGTGTCTGCTGGTTCAGGTATTGCCTGTCGCCAAAGAGCAGAGCCAGCAGGATGGCCTTGCCCTGCGAAAGCTTGTACTGCGTGGGCTTGCCTTGTGCGAGCTGGTTGTGGGGCAGCGGAGGGGAAGCGTCTGCCGCTATGGTTTCGTCTGGCCCTCCCGTATGGGACTGTGCCGCCTCCTGGGCAGGAAACAGCGCGCCCACAAAATCCTGCCGCAAGGATTCGCGCCAGCGGGCGGAGAGGGTCGGCTGGCCGGAAATGTGCGGGTCTCCCTGATTGCCCAGAGACCACATGCGCCAGCGCACGCCTTGAGCCGCCAGCCACAGGCCCCAGTCGGTCTGGCCTTCGTTGGCAAAGCCCTGCGCGGGCATGGGCCGCCGCGTCAGGCAGACTGTCTGGCCGGGGAGCGGAGGAGAAAGGGCAATGGCGGCTGTGGGGGCTTCCCATGTCCAGGCCAGTTTGCCGGGCAGGGGGCGGACGGCGGAAGCTGCGGCGTCTGCCGGTATTGCGGCAGCATCGGAGGCAGAGGTCAGGCCGTCCCTGATGTCTGCATACACAGGGCGCACATCGCTCAGCAGCAGGCGCAGGCGGTTGTCGGGCAGGCCCTGCATATCGCGCACAATGCCGCACACTCGCGGCGGCTGGGCAGATTCGTGCAACCATTGGGGCGGCTGGCCCGTCGGCCTTGCCTGCTCTTCTGTTGAGAGCAGCGTTTGCCACGGGCAACCATAGAGTTGCCAGTATCCGGTCAGAAATCCCGCCAGCAGGCACAAGGCGGCAAGAGCCGTGCGCGCGGCGCGCCACAGGCGGGCATCCGCAAAAAACAGCAGCAAGGCGCAGCAAAGTGAGGGCAGGGGCCAGGGTGCCGCGGTAATGCCCGCTATCCAGAAGCCCAGATACGTCTGCCAGAGCAGGGGGGCTTGCAATGGAGGGTGCCGCATGACGAACCTTGTAGAAGTGATGCTCGGCGCGAGTGCGGAGAGCCGTGCGCGCAAAAAAAGGAGCGCCCTTGCAGCAAGAGCGCCCCTTTGAACAGCGGGAGGCTAGGACAGCTCCCGGGCCATATCCCGTTCTTCTGCCCTGCGTTTGAGTGTTTCGCGGTGGTCGTGCAGTTTTTTGCCCTTGCCGAGGGCAATTTCTACCTTGATCTTGCCCCGCTTGAAGTAGAGGCGCACGGGCACAACCGTCAGGCCTTGCTGGGCCACCAGCCCCGCGAATTTGGAAATTTCCCGCTCGTGCAGCAGCAGTTTGCGCGCGCGGTCTGGCTCCTGCGACACATAGCCCGCGTTGGCGTAGGGCGCAATGTGCAGTGAAACAAGCCAGGCTTCTCCCTGGCGAAAGTCTACGTAGCTGTCGATAAAGTTGACCTTGCCCGCGCGGATGCTTTTGACTTCCGGGCCGGTCAGTACAATGCCCGCCTCGGTGAACTCGGAAAGTTCATAGAGGTGGCGGGCCTTTTTATTCAGGGCCACAGTGGATGGGGATGTTTTCTGGTTCATGGGTGACTGTATGTAAAAAGGCTTGTGGTGTGAAAGGCCAGTTCCTGTCCCAGTGACTGTTGCAACGCTTCGCGCACCATGCGCTTGGAAGCGGCCACATCGGTGCTGAGCAGCACGCTGTTGGCCAGATCCATGCAGGTCTGGGCGTTGAACTGGCGTATAAGGTGCTTCATGCCCGGTACAAATCGGGGGGCGGCGGACACAGTGTCCACGCCCATGCCCAGCAGCAGGGCCAGGCCAAAGGGGTCAGAAGCAAGCTCGCCGCAGACGGAAACGCCTATGCCCTCGCGGTGGGCGGCGTCAATGATGTGCTTGAGCGAGCGCACGATAGCCGGATGCAGCGGCTCGTTGAGGTAGGCCACATGGCGGTTGTTGCGGTCAATACCCATTATGTAGTGGATAAGGTCATTGGTGCCGATGCTGAAAAAGTCGCATTCCCGCGCAAGGGCATCGCAAATAAGGGCCGCAGCCGGGGTTTCAACCATGACGCCCAAGGGCAGCAATGGGGCGTGGGGCAGGTTTTGCGCCGCAAGCTCCTGATGCAGTTCCTGCATGATGCGGCGCACCTGTTGCACTTCATCCAGGCAGGAAATCATGGGCAGCATGATGGCCACATTGCCCATAGCCCCGGCGCGCATGAGCGCCCGCAGCTGCGTGCGAAAAATGCCCTGATGCCGCAGGCAAAAACGTATGCCGCGCAAACCCAGCGCCGGGTTAGGCTCCTTGAGCACTGCCTGCGCGTGGAGCATCTTGTCCGCGCCCACGTCAAGCGTGCGAAAGACCACACGATCCGGCGCGGCCCGCTGTGCCACTGCCGCGTATTCTGCCAGCAGGTCTTCTTCTGACGGCAGACGGTCGGTAAAATAGGCAAACTCGGTGCGGTACAGGCCCACTCCGTCAGCTCCGCACTGGGCAAGAGCAGACAGCTCGTTGGTGCCTTCAAGGTTGGCCTGCACTTCCACGCGCACGCCATCGCACATTTCGGCAGGCCAGCGGGCAGATTTGAGCGTGAGGTCTTCCCACGCCGTATATTCCTCGCGCCGGGCCGTAAAGCGGGCCTCGTCAGCGTCATCGGGGCTCAGCAGCACGCTGCCGCCGAGGCCGTCCACTACCAGCGTCTCGTTTTCGCGGGCAATGTCCATAAGCCCGGTAACGCCCGCAAGGCAGGGAATGTGCAGCCCGCGCGACAAAATGGCCGTGTGGGAGGTGGGGCCGCCTTCTGCGGTCAGAATGCCCAGCACCAGGTCAAGGTTGAGTTCCATGACATCGGCGGGGGAGAGGTCTTCCGCCACCAGCACGCCGGGGGTTTCATCCTCTCCCTTGTGGGCCGGGTCTGCCGCCAGATGCTCGCGCAGGCGCAGGCCCACGGCGCGGATATCCTGGGCGCGGTCGCGCAGGTAGGCATCGTCCATACTTCTGAACAGCGCGCACAGTTCATCCACCGTGAGTTTGAGCGCCCACGAGGCGCACACAAGGTTGCTCTCTATGCGGGCCAGCGCGGCCTTGAGCAGCTTGGGGTCGCGGGCCATTTCCATCTGGGCGGCAATGACGTCGCGGTATTCCGAAAGGTCTTCCGGCACATTTTCCATGGTGGCGGCCAGCGAGGCGCGCACGCTTTCAGCGGCGGCGCGCAGGGTCTCCTGCTCCGCAGCCACTTCGGCGGCAGTGAT
The DNA here is from genome assembly GCF_000420465.1 of Desulfovibrio desulfuricans DSM 642. Taxonomy (NCBI): domain Bacteria; kingdom Pseudomonadati; phylum Thermodesulfobacteriota; class Desulfovibrionia; order Desulfovibrionales; family Desulfovibrionaceae; genus Desulfovibrio; species Desulfovibrio desulfuricans. The sequence continues at coordinate 698,625 of NZ_ATUZ01000011.1, forward strand.
GCGGCGTTCGTCATCCTGCCGTGTCTTGTGCATGAAACGCACCCTGCCTATGGCTACGCCAGGCGAAACAGGTGTGCCGAAAAGTACCGCGCGGGCCATGTCAGTCCTGTAGATTGGTTAAAAATTGGGCCAGACCGCAAAGGGCCTCGCGGGCATCGTCACCCTGAGCCACCAGGGTCAGTTCCGCATTGGCGGGCGGCGCAAGAGAAAGTATGTCGAGCATGCTTTTGGCGTCTACTTCGCCGGTGTCGCTGACAAGCAGTATATCTGAGGCATAGCGCTGCGCCTCTTGCGCCAGACGGGCCGCCGGCCGGGCGTGCAGGCCGTTGCGCAGGCCAATGCATACCCGTAGCGCCAGCCCGCGCGGCGTTTGTTCTATGGCTTCTTCCATCATCCTACCTTATGAGCGTTTTATCGGCCAAAAGGGGGACAAAGCGTGTCCACTACCGAAAAACACGTATATTCTACATGCCTATGAAGCCCAAGTCCACGAGAATAAGGGCTCCTGTTGTCACAGCCCAAAGCAGCAGCCTTGGCAGGCGCATTCGCCCCACGAGCCATGCTGCGGCAAGCACCGCTGCGGCGCCCATGGCGTAGGCAGTCCAGGGAAAGGGCTTCATGGTGCTGATGGGCAGATGCCAGATGACCAGGGCAGCCAGCGCCGCATTGACCATCTTGAGCCTGTCCACCCAGTTGATGAGGTTGAGCTTGCGCAGGCGGGCGAGCGTGGTCAGCCCGTACCGCAGGCCGGAAACAAAACAGATGGCCCTGAACAGCAGCAGGGAACCGAACAGGATTACCGCCAGCAGCATGGCAATATTGGTAAAGCCCGCCAGCAGCAGGCTGATGCTGAGCAGCGACCACAGGGGCAGCAATGTGCCGCTGAAAAATGAATCGCCCAGGGCAGAGAGGGTTGTGGCCAGCGTTTCGCGCACGGAATTCAGCGCGCCCTCCGGCAGCGCCCCCTTGGCGATGGCCTGCTCGAGCGAGAGCAGGATGCCCACGAAAAGGGGAATCATGAAGGGGTGGGTGTTGCTGTGCCCCGCGTAACGGCTCATGGCGCGGGCAAAGGCCTGCGGTTCGGGGTACAGTTCGCGCAGGGCCGGCTCCAGCACGTAGGCCAGGCCTATCTGCTGCATCCCCCGAGCGGTCATGGCTGCATTGATGCAGCCTGTGCGCGCCAGGCAGGCAAGTACAACGCGTGTGGGATACATGGCAACCCCGTGGCATGCCGGTTTGGCAGTTGCGGCGAGTGCGCATTCAAAAGGAAAGCGCCGCCTTATGAACACTCAGCCATGATCTGCTGTCGCAAACTGCTTCCGCAACGTGCGCAACTGGTGGCCTGATACAAACAGGGGGCAAAGAGCCATGGAGTGAACCGCCCCTATGCTTCCGGCTCTGCCTGTTCCGTGCCCGTCAGCAGGGCGTAAATTTCTTTGCCCGACCAGCCGCGCACGGCATCCTGCACCCTGCGGGCAACCTGGCGGGGCTTGCCGCCCTGAGCAAGTTCCTCTTGCGCCAGCAGCAGTACATCTTCCCTTGGGGTTCGCTCTGCCTGCTCCGGAGGGCCGACGACCACGGTGATTTCGCCCAGCAGGTCATCGGGCAGCAGCTCGCTGTCTTCCAGACGACCTACTATAAATTCCTCGTGTTCCTTGGTCAATTCCCGGCACACGGCCACCTCGCGGGGGCCAAGAATGCGCGCGGCCTGGGCAAGGCTCTCCTTGAGGCGATCCTTGCGCTCAAAAAAAATGAGCGCGCCCGGCACGTGGGCAAAGGCGGCAAAAAGGGAGTCGCGCCCTGCGGCATCGCGCGGCAGAAAACCCAGAAAACTGTGCGGCAGCGGCGGAATGCCAGCGGCGGAAAGGGCCGTCACAGGAGCCGAAGGCCCCGGCAGTGGGGATACGGCAAGGCCTTCCTTGCGGCAGGCCCGCACCAGACGGTAGCCGGGATCGGCCAAGAGCGGCGTTCCGGCATCGGAGACAAGGGCAACGGTCTGGCCTTCACGCAGCATGCGCAATACGCCCTCCTGCCGCTCGGCCTCGTTGTGATCGTAAAAACTCAGCAGGCGGCGGGCTTCAATGCCGCAATCGCGCAACAGGCGGGCAGTGCGGCGGGTATCCTCTGCCAGCACAAGATCGGCGCTCGCCAGCACTTCGCGCGCTCGCGGCGAAAGATCACCAGGGTTGCCAAGTGGCGTTGCCACTATCCACAGACGGTTCGCATTCAAAGGCATGGCGGCAGTGCTCCAGGTGCAGGGTATCGCCCTCGCGCACAATGCAGACCACATCAAACCGGCAGGGGCTGCTCCATGCATCGTGGGCCGCAAGCCACGCCCTGGCCGCCCGGCACAGGGTACGCTGCTTGGCAGGGGTCAGTGCAGCGGCGGGGCCGCCGTAGGTTGAACCGCTGCGGGTTTTTACTTCGACAAAAACAATGGTGTCGCCATCGCGGCAGACAATATCGAGTTCAAGCCTGCCGCTGCGCCAGTTGCAGTCCAGCAGTTCCATGCCGCTGCGTTGCAGCAGCTTGCGCGCGGCTTCCTCGCCTTTGCGCCCAAGGTTCAGATGGGCCGGGGCGGCGGCTGGTTCATCCTTGCCGCCAAAAAGCGTTTGCAGCCAGCGTGGCTTCACAACAGGCTGCCCTGCTGCGGGCTTGGCTTTTCGGGTAAAACGCCCCGAAAGGTCAGGCGGTGCTGCGGGCAGGGCCCTAGGCGGCGCAGGGCTTCGTAATGATCCTCGGTGCCATAGCCTTTGTGGGCTTCAAAGCCGTAGCCGGGCCAGCGTTTTTCCAGCCGGGTCATGAGCTTATCCCTGTAAGTTTTGGCAAGGATGGACGCGGCGGAGATGGCCGGTTCGCTGGCATCGCCGCCAATAATACAGCGCTGCGAGGGCAGGGGGGCTGTATGCCCCTTGCGCCAGTGGAAGGCAAAAACCTCGCCGGGTACGGTCTTGTTGCCGTCGATGAGCAGATGCGCGGGCGCGCAGCGCAGGCAGCGCACGGCCCTGCTCATGGCTTCAAAAGTGGCCTGTAAAATATTGATGGCGTCAATGCGGGCGGGCCACACCACACCCAGACCCCAGGCCACCGCGCACTGGCGTATGCGCGGGGCGAGCATGTCGCGGGTTTTGGCGCTGCATGCCTTGGAATCGTTGAGGCCCGGCAGGTCGTAGCACTCCGGCAATATGACCGCAGCGGCTACTACCGGCCCGGCCAGACAACCGCGACCGGCCTCGTCTATGCCAGCGGTAAAAATTTGTGGGCCTGTCTGGCTGCTTGCCTGCAAAAGGGGAGAATCATCCTGAGGCAGCGGGGCGCTCAAGGTGCTCACCAGCTGGACAAGGCTCGCCTGTGCCTGCTGGTTGCGCGGCTTTGCCGGGCGGCTCATTGCTTTTCTGCCCATGATTTCTCCGCTGCGCAGCAAGGGCCGCGACCCTATGGTCAATGCGCGATGGTCAGCGCGTCGGTTTAGAGCCGTTTACGAATGAAATGAGTTGACTGCTCTGCAAGGATTTTCCAGAAAATCCTTGCCACGAAATGCGAGCAGGCAGCTTTGCCTGCCGTAAGCGAGTATTTCAAGCGCTAACTGTTCTAAGGACGCGCGAACAGCGCGCCAGGGATTTTGCAGTTGCCTGCATGCCCTGGCGCGCCGTAAAAACGCTCGCTGCGATTCTGATGCCTAAAAAAGGATCAGAAGCGGCCACGCGGCTTGATGCGCGCGGCTTTGCCCTTGAGGGCACGCAGGTAGTACAGGCGGCTGCGGCGCACGCGGCCCTGCGTGATCAGCTCAACGCGGTCGATGAAGGGCGAGTTGAGCGGGAAAATACGTTCCACGCCCACGCCGTCGGAAACCTTGCGCACCGTAAAGGTGGCGCTGGTGGTGCCGCGCTTGATGCGGATAACGTTACCCTGGAAGACCTGGATACGTTCTTTTTCGCCTTCCACAATGCGCAGGTGCACTTTCACCGTGTCGCCGGAGCGAAACGCGGGAAGATCCATGCGCTGGTTTTCCAGTTCAATTTTCCTGATGATGTCCATCGTGAACTCCTTGCAAATCCGGGCGGATTGTTGCGTCGTTGCAAAGCGGCGCCGATGCGCTCAGGCCGCCGTGTTGCGTCAGTAGTAGTCGCCTAATATCCTGTCGGCCAGAATGGCGGCCGCGCTGCGCACCGAAAGATGGTTGTAGCCCAAAAAACGCACCGGCCTCAGAGTGCCTTCGCACTGTTCGAGCACCTCCGGCGCAAGCCCTTGCGCCGTGCCCAGGCAGAGCATAACCGGCCCCTGGTCGCACCAGCGCCGCACGTCACGCGGAGTCATGGGCATGCGTCCCGGTTGGGATGCCTTGCCCTTGGCAGGCCAGACGGCAGAACTAGCCACCAGTCTGGGTCGCGTTCCATGCTGCGCGGTCATATGCGCCACCGCTTCTTCAAGCGAAGTCGCGGGTTGCACCAGGCCGAGGGCCTGAGCGCGGTCGGCGTTTCCGATACCGCCCGGCCCCCGCGTCCAGTGACGCAAAATTTCTTCCAGTACCCGCAACTGGTCGCGAAGAGGGGTCACCGGATAAAAGGAACCCATCGCATAGCTGCGGGAAATTCGGGCTATATCGTGTATGTCCAGATTTGTCAAAGAGGAAGCGCCGATTTTTTTTGGCCCAAGGGAAACCGGGTAGTGAACAAGGCAGAACGAAAGGTTGCGTCCCGGCCTGTCACGCGGGGTTTCAGCCAGCGTTTGCACGTCTTCGCGATAGAGCGGCGCTTCATTCAACATTTCCGGGCGCATGCGCAAGGTGGTGCGCACAGATTCCTGCCTGCGCCACTGGGCGATGCGGGCATGGTCGCCGCTTTGCAGTACCTCGGGAACCGACAGACCTTCCAGGGATTCTGGCCGCGTGTAGTGCGGATATTCCAGCAATCCGTGAGAAAAACTTTCGTCGTCGCCGGATTCTTCCTTGCCCATAAAGCCGGGGATGAGGCGGGCCACGGCCTCCAGCACGGAAAGAGCCGCGCTTTCGCCGCCGTTGAGCACAATATCGCCTACGCTCACGGGTTCAAGCGGAAACAGCTGCAACAGCCGTGCGTCAATGCCCTCGTACCTGCCGCAAACAATGGTCAGATCTTCCTCGCGCGCAAGGTCGCGCACCATGTCCTGCGTCAGCGGGCGTCCGCCGGGGGCCATGAACAGCATGCGGCCGGGCCGCTCAATGGAGCGCAGGGCGCGGGCCAGAGGCTCGCCCTGCATGACCATTCCGGGGCCGCCGCCGTAGGGGCGGTCGTCCACATGGCGGTGTTTGTCTGTGCTGAACTGCCGGGGGTCATGAAGGCTGCATTCCACAATGCCAGCCTCCCGTGCACGGCCCATGAGGGCGGTGGACAGGGGCGACTCGAAAAATTCGGGAAAAAGCGTGACAAGGTGAAAACGCGGCATGGGCGGAGAGTGCCGTAAAAACGTTCGCCTTGCAAGAAAATGTCTGCCGGGGCGCTTAGCCGCGCGGGCGTAGGGCGGAAAGGGCGCGCAGCAGGGTAGTCGGGGTCTGGCGGAGCACCAGTGGTCGAAAAAATTCTGACCGGAAGTCTGTTTTGGCGCTCACCTGTTGTGCCAGACACAGCCAGTGTCCGGGGTAGGGCAGACTGCGCCAGTAAACTATGCCCATCGGCCCGTGCCAGATCCCGGCCTTTTGCCCGAAACCGCCGGTGGAAACCCTGGCAGGATCCATGCCCAGCCCCAGACCGGATGCCTTGAGCAGGGCCTCCTTGATTGTCCAGCGGCGCAGGGCCTCGCGATTGCTGCTCTGCTGTGAAAAACCGGTCTTGCGTGGGGGCAGTTCTGCCGGGGCAAAGGCATTGAGGGCTGGCGGCGGGGAAAGCAACGATTCCGCATCCAGCGCATGAGGGGCCAGCACGCCGTCTGCTGGCGCAGGGCAAAGGGCGCAAAAGGCCGCCTCGCCGCTGTGGCTGAAGGCCGCGTGCCAACCGGTGAACAGGGGGCGGCCCTGAGTATCCATGCCCAGTTGCGGCAGCGGCCCAGTTGTGGTTGAGAACGGTGCCTTGGCCTGCTGCGCGGCATGCGTCACCAGTTGGGCGCGCGCGAGCAGCCGCGACAAAGCCGCCCGCAGCACGTCCCGCCGCATCTCTCGCGCCTCGGCCTGACCGTTTGGCGAGCGGCCAAAGCGGCGCACATGGGCAAGCTGCCTGTCGTCCAGCCATGGTTCCAGCGCCGCTTCAAGCGCACAGCGCCAGCCTTCCAGCTCTTTACTGGAGCCAGCGGGCAGGGGGGTGCAGAGTACTGTGAGCGGGCGTTCCATGATTTTCCAGATTATGTTGCTTGCGGCAAAGACGCTCAAACCGGCTGTTTTGCAGAAAACAGCCGGTTTGTCATCTATAAGAGGAAGAGGTGGTCTGCCCCACCCCAATGGTTATTCGGCAGCCTTGTGCTTCTGGTGCTCGGCAATGACCTTTTCCGCCACGGGTTGCGGGGCTTCTTCATAATGGGCAAATTCCATGGTGAAGAATCCCTGCCCACCGGTCATGGAGCGCAGGTCGGGCGCGTAGCGCAGTACTTCGCTCATGGGCACGTGGGCCTTGATTTCCGTGCTGCCGCCCTGCGAATCAGAACCCAGCACCTTGCCCCGGCGGGAGGAAAGGTCGCCGATGACATCGCCCATGCTTTCATCGGGCACGGAAACGGTGAGCAGCACAATGGGTTCGAGCAGCACGGGCTTGAGGCCTTCCATGGCCTTTTTGAAAGCGACGGAGCCAGCCACCTTGAAGGCCATTTCTGACGAGTCTACCGTGTGGTAGCTGCCATCGTAGACCTTGACGCGGAAGTCCACCACCTGGCATCCGGCCAGAAATCCGCGAGCTGCGGCTTCCTGAACGCCCTTGTCGATGGCGGGAACGTACTGGCGGGGGATAACGCCGCCCACGATGGCGTCTTCAAACACATAGCCGGAACCGCGCGGCAGGCCTTCCATCTCGATCCAGCAATCGCCAAACTGACCACGGCCGCCGGACTGCTTTTTGTGACGGCCCTGTACCTGACATTTGCCGCGCACGGTTTCTCGGTAGGGAACCTTGGGCGTTTTGAGTATGATATCCACCTTGAAGCGGCGCTTGGCCTTTTCGACCGAAAGCTCGATATGCAACTGCCCCATGCCGGAAAGCAGAATGTCCCCGGTTTCTTCGTCGCGCCCCAGACGCAGGGTGATGTCTTCATCCAGCAGTCGCTGGATGGCTGCGTAGACCTTGTCTTCCTCGCCCTTTTCCTTGGGGGCGAGGGCGTAGGTGATGAGCTGCGGGGGCAGGGCGGGCATGGGCAGGGCAAAGGGGGCTTTTTCGTCGCAGAGGGTATCTCCCGTGCGGGTGTTTTTGAGCTTGGCAACGGCCACGATGGCGCCGGGGCCAATGGGCTCCTTGCAGGGGGTCTGCGTTTTGCCCTGAATGTACAGCAGGTTGCCGAGACGTTCGTTTTCTTCCGTGCGGGAGTTTTTCAGCGTGGCGTCACCGTTGATGGTGCCGGAAAGAACCCGCAGGAGGGAAAGCTGCCCCGAAAAAGGATCGGCCAAAGTTTTGAAAACAAAGCAGGCCACCGGACCATCCGGGCCAGCGGCGCGTTCTGCGCCATCGCGGCCAGCAAAGGGCGGGCGATCAAGGGGCGAGGGCAGCAGGGCTTCAATGGCGACCAGCACGGATTCGCCGCCCTTGTTTTCAAGGGCAGAGCAGGCCAGCACCGGCGTAAGCTCACCCTTGAGCACGCCCGAGCGCAGGCCTGTTTTGAGGTCATCTTCTGAAAGAATGCCTTCTTCCAGATATTTTTCCATGAGCTGCTCGTCGCTCTCGGCGATGTTTTCTATGGTCACATCGCGCAGCAGGCTGACATCGTCAGCCATGGCAGCGGGGATTTCAGCCTCTGCGGCTGCGCCGTTTTCGCCAAACATGCGGGCCTTGCCCGTCAGCACATCGGCAACACCCACAAAGGATTCGCTCTGGCGAATGGGCAATTGCAGCACAACGGGCTTGACGTTCAGGCCGGAGAGCCCGTCAAGGGCCATCTGAAAATCGGCGCGGTCGCGGTCAACCTTGTTGACCACGATAATGGAGGGCAATCCGGCTGCGCGGACCAGATTCCAGAACTTTTTGGCAAGGGGGCGCACACCGTCCACGGCGTCCAGCACAAAAACAACGCTGTCCACGCCTTTGAGCAGGCATTCCATGTCGCCTGTAAAGTTGCCGTCACCGGGGATATCCAGAAGGAAATGGCGGTTTTTATTCCAGAGATAGGCGGCGCAGGAGGGTTGAACGGAGCCGCGTCGGCGGGTTTCTTCTGGTTCGTAGTCAAGGCATGTGGTGCCGTCTTCTACAGCCCCCAGGCGATTCACCGCCCCGGCCTTATAGAGAAGCATCTCTGCCAGGGATGTTTTGCCGCAACCGCCGGTTCCGACGATGGCGAACGTGCGTTGCATTTCCAGTGGAGTAGGCATGGTTTTCTCCCTTCGTAAGCGATATGGCGCGCCCTTGGCGGCCTGGTGAACGAAACTAGGGAAAGGAACAAGTCTTCCATCTGCTATTGGTTCCCACGTTACAGGCTTGTCGCAAAAAAGGAAAGAGGCCGCGACTTTTAATGTAAGGCTTAACGCTTGACAGCAGAGGCCGCCACTGTGACAGTTAGTCGGATATATATTGGAGCAGGCGGAGGGAGCGACCATGGCGCTATGGGAATGGGCCGGCGCTGGTGCGGTTTTTTTGGCGGCTGTGGTTTTTTGCGTGCGGCTGATGAAGCGTGGTTTGACCACGCTTGAGGACGAGCGCGCCCAATGCCTTGAGCGCATTCGCCAGATGGAAGAAAAAATTCAGGAAGATCAAAAAAATATGGCTTCCAGCGAACACCTGCGCGTAGCCCGCGCCGGGCTGGAAGATCTTTTGCGGCTGGCGGGCAATCCGCCCGGCATGCGGCTCGAGTCTCTCGCCAAGGGGCTGGGCGAAGCGCGGGGCGAGGCCCTTGTGCTGCACTTGCCCGAAGGCGAGGTGCGCATCAGCCTGAACATGCGCGAGCGGGAGCTTAAAGGGGTGCGCAAGGTGGTCCACGGGCATGGGCGGTGGCACCTGAACGGTTTGGGCCTGAACGAGGAATATACGGATCTTGTGCCGCTCATGCGCGCGCTCAGTGCCAGGCTGGCCATGTATCTTGGCGGAGGTGAGAGCGCCAGCGCGCCGTATTGCCCCCTTGGGGACCCCGCAGCCGATGTGCCCGCTGAATTGCCGCATCTTGCGCGGCGTTTCAGCAGCGCGCGGTCTGTGCGGCAGAAGCGACAGCCCGTAGTGCGGCATGACGAGGAGGAGGGCCGCCTCGAAAGGCTGCGGCGGCTGGAGGATGCCCGTGCCGCGCGCAAGCATCTGCGGGCCAATCCCGGCCCCACCGGGAGCAGGCACCGTTAAGGTCTTGGGAAAAATATTTTCTGCCGCCGCATGTGGTTGCGGCGGCAGATCACGCTGACATAAATACGGTGGAATAACGCGGCATCAGCGCAGGCAGGGGAGAGGGCTGGCGGTTACTCCGTAAAGGTGAGATTACGGAACCAGTCCGGCACAGGAACGGGGCGACCTTCGTGATTGACCAGCGCGTGCTGGGTCATGCCCGTGGCCAGAAGTCTCGTCTTGTCCTCGCTCCGTATCTCATATACAAAGCGCAGGGATGCGCGCGCCCATTCGGCAATGCCAGCGCGCACAAGCACAAGATCATCATAGCGGGCGGATGAGCGGTAACGGCACTGGGCCTCGCGCACAGGCAGGATAAGGCCTTTCTTTTCAACTTCCGCATAGCTCATGCCGCAACGGCGAATGTATTCGCTGCGCGCCCGCTCGAAAAGATGCAGATATTCCGCATAATAAAGCACGCCCATCGTGTCTGTTTCACCATATGACACGCGGTGCGGCATCCAAATATCAGGGGTGGGAAATTGGTCATGCACGAAACGGCTCCTTGTTACGCGTTTTCCGGGCGTTGTTGCAGCGGATTTGCAAACCGTGCAGGCGGCATGTTGCGCCTGTTGCTACTGCTGGCGGTTACAATGGCTTTGTTTGCCTGCGCCAAGCAGGCCCCCCCGCCAGTGGTGGAAAGAACTCTTCCTCCGGTAGGGTTTGAAAGCCCGGAATTTTTTGTGAGCAATCTTATTCCTGCCGGTCAGGACCTGACAAGCTGGAAGGATATGGCCCCCAGTGTGCGTAAGTCGCTGCGTTACGTCAACAGCAAGCCCAGGGACGCCATCGCTGTGCAGCGCCCCGGCCTGACCGTGACGTGGGGCGATCTGTCGCGCACGCTTGAGCGTTTGCAGGAACTTTTGCCCCGGCTGGACAAGGAACCGGAGCTGCTGCTGGCAAACTTCCGCTGGGCGGAAGTGACGGGCGGTATCAACTATTCCGGTTACTACGAGCCTGCCGTTCCCGCCAGCCGCACCCGCAAACCGGGGTACACACAGGCCATCTATGGCCTGCCCCCCGATCTGAACAAGGTCATTGCCAAACGTGGGCAGTACTATGACCGCCGCACCATCGAAGAAAAACAGGTGCTGGCGGGCAAGGGGCTGGAACTGGCCTGGGCCGCAGACCCTGTTGACGTGTTTTTTCTTGAAATTCAGGGTTCTGGCCGCCTGATCTTTGACGACGGCACTCAGGCCTATGTCAACTACGCGGGCCAGAACGGGCACAAATACAAAAGCTCTGGCCGCATCATGCGCGAAAAAGGCCTGCTCAGGCGCGGCGATATTTTTGAACAGCGCGAGTGGTTCAAAAACAATCCCGGCCGCGTACGCGAAATTCTCAATGATAACCCGAGCTATGTCTTCTTTAAATACGGCATGCGCGGCCCCACGGGGGCCATGGGCTACCAGGTGGACGACTGGCTGTCGCTTGCCACAGATCGCGGTTTTATCCCGCTCGGCTCCATTGTGGCCTACGGCGTCAATATTCCGGATGAAACCAAGGGCAAAATGCCCCTGCGCGGCATCGGCTTTGCCCAGGACGTGGGCGGGGCCATCAAGCGTAACCGCATAGATATCTTTTGCGGCGGCGACCAGCGCGCCAACTATGTGGCAAGCCATCTGGACGCCAAAGGGCCTGCCTGGGTGCTGCTGGCGCGCTAGGACTGGCGAATAGGCCTTTTGCCGCCAGCAGCAAGGCTGACGGTGTTGGTTGAAAATTTCAGAAGCATATGAGGCCGAAGCGGTTGATAGCCGCTTCGGCCTTTCTGGGCTGCACGGTTTTTTTGAAACCGTGTATTTTTATTGTTCTGGTGTTAGATATTTTTCTTTCATATCTTATTAATTTTACACGCAGGCTTGCCTGACAATCTGGCATTTTAGCCCTACGCGCGGGCAAAAACACGCACACCTGATAATTAAACTCCTTGACTTATCTCATGTTGTGAGTATTTTTTAAGCGTACACTGACAGCCTCTCCAGAGTTGCGATAATTTTGTTTCGCTGGTTTGTCTCAATGTGTACGGGAGCCGCTTGTGGGTTCCCCCTACTTTCCCCTTTTGGGGCTGGAATTTTATTTCTGCCTCACCAACCCGGTTGCGACCTGCAGGGCTATGAAGCGTTGGCGTATTGTCACGGCTTTTTAGGCAACTGTGATGGCTGCACGGAGTCTATGTCAGTTCTCCCGGCTGTTGCACTATTCTTTGTGCAGCAATCCGTTAGCCTGTTCCACTGTCCAGACCGCTCCCTTTCAGAAAAGCATCCTCGCGTCCGTTTTTATGGGTTTGCCACATCCTGGCCAGCACAATAAACGCGCATCAGAGCACCCGCTCCCGCACCCGGTTCCTTCGTTTCAACACGTTGATAATCCCGGGCATTTTGCACGTCTATAGCGTACAGAGGAGGCTCTTCCAATGAGTGGAAAGGTATTTGAGTATATGGCCATTATGGATCGCATCAAGAATGTCACCCAATGCAGAACCCAACAGGAACTTGCGAAGTTTTTTGATGTCTCGCAATCGTGTATTTCTGATTCCAAAAAGCGGCTGGCCATCCCGTCCAAGTGGCTGCTCAGCCTGCTGAAGAAAAAAGGCATCAACCCCGAATGGGTGCAGAAAGGCTTTGGCCCGAAGTTTTTGCTCCCCTATGACGAAGACCGTGGGGCCGTGTGCAGCATTTATGCAAGGACGCCCGACAAGTGCCCGCTGCAGCATATTGTTTCGGACATTGGCAAGCTGGTTTCGCGGGCTGAGGGTATGGGGCGCAGCGCATAGGCCGATGGGGTTGCCGCCGCGCCACCTGGGGAATGTTTTAGCTGAGCGGGGCAGAGCCTGCCCCAAATTGAAGCAGCTCTGTGCATGTTGGGTTAAGGCCAGTTAGTTGTCTTCATGCCCGCATGTGTTTGGGGCAACAGGGCTGCATCGTACATTTGGCTGTTGTGCCAATGATTTTGGTATGCAAAGACCTGCGCCAGCTTGACGCAGGTCTTTGCATACCTTGAGCATTAGTGTTGCCGGGAGTGCCATGAGCATACCTTCCACGCGTCTGGCCCAGCTCAACAGCGGGCAGGATGCTTCAAAAAATCTGGCAGAGGGCTTGGCGGTGGATTTTGCCGCCCTCATGGCTGCGGCCTTGCCGCAGGCTGATGCCGCCTTGCTGGACGAAATGCGCGCTGCCGCATCCCTTGGGATTTCAAAGCGCATGCTGCTGGCTGGCGAGCTGGTGCACCGGGCCGTGGGCGCGCAGGGATTGGCAAGGCTTGCTGCGCACAGGTCGGATACTGTTCGGGGCTGGATATGTTATGCTCTGGCGCATGAGCATGTCCGGCATTCTCCGGCGGAGCCGCTGGAAAATCTGCTGGAAGCCGTGCGTCCCTTTGCGGATGATGCGCATTTTGGCGTACGTGAATGGGTATGGATGGCAGTGCGGCCTCATCTGGCAAAGCAGCCGGAACACGCCATACGCCATCTCGCAGGCTGGACCGCTGACCCCTCGGAAAGGGTGCGTCGTTTTGCCAGCGAAAGTACCCGCCCGCGCGGCGTGTGGTGCGCCCACCTGACTATCCTCAAGGAGAATCCAGCGCTTGGCTTGCCTGTTCTGGAACCCTTGCAGGCTGACCCCTCCACCTATGTGCAGGACAGCGTGGGTAACTGGCTCAATGATGCCGCCAAATCTCAGCCGCAGTGGGTGAGCGCGCTCTGCGACGCGTGGCTCGCGCAAAATCCGGGCAAGGCGACCGCGCGCATCTGCAAAAGAGCGCTGCGCAGTCTGCATAAAAAATAGAGCGCATTCCCAAGTGCCATACATAGACTGCTCTTGCGGGCTGGCTGATTTTTTCGCCAGCTCGCAAGGGCAGTCTGTTGTCTACGTGGCTTTATGCAGCCGGGGGCGGGAAGCATCTGTTGCCCCGCTGCCCGCTGCCCGAGCCTACCCGGCTATAGCTGGGCTTCCAGAAATGCGCGGAAGGCCTGCTTGGTGGCGAAGAGGTCAGCGCTGCTTGCCAGTTCAAAGGGGCTGTGCATGGACAGGATGGCAGGGCCAAGGTCAATAACCTGCATGCCGTAGGCCGCAAGGAACAGGGCCACGGTGCCGCCGCCGCCAAGGTCGACCTTGCCAAGCTCCGCACTCTGCCATGCAATGCCCTTGCCGTTGAAAAGCCCGCGCAGCGCGCCGAAAAATTCGGCATCGGCCTCGCTGGCTCCGTACTTGCCGCGCGAACCGGTAAACTTGGAAAACACCGGGCCGTAGCCCAGCAGGGCGGCATTCTGTTTTTCGTGCACTTCCTGATAATCGGGATCCAGCGCTGCGGAAACGTCGGCAGAAAGGGCGCGGGTTTCAAGCAGCACATGCGAGGGCGGAACGTCCTTTTCCCACGCGCGGGTGAGGTCTTCCACGCAATATTGCATAAAGCGCGAGGCCGCGCCAGATGCGCCGTCCGAGCCGATTTCCTCTTTGTCCCAGAAAATAACAGCCATGCTGCGGCCTGTGGCTTCGGCCTCAAGCAGGGCCTCCAGCGCGGTAAACACGCAGATGCGGTCGTCCTGCCCGTAGCCGCCGATCATGGCCTTGTCAAAGCCCACAAAGCGGGCCGGGCCAGCGGGCACAGCCTGAAGCTCGGCAGTGATGAGGTCTTCTTCGCAAATGCCGTATTTTTTGTGCAGCAGTTCGAGCAGCTGGGTTTTGATGGGGTCTTTGGGCGTATCGTCTTTGCTGGATTTGCCAGCCTTGGGCGTGCTGTGGGCCAGAATGATGTTGAGTTTTTCGGCCTCAAAAGCTTCGCTGACCGGCTGGGTAACCTGCTTCTGGGCCAGATGGGGCAAAAGGTCGGCAATGCAGAACACTGGCTCCCCGGGCTTTTCGCCAATGGTCACCGTGAGGGTTTCGCCATTTTCACGCACGATAACGCCGTGCAGGGCCAGGGGGCGCGCCAGCCACTGATATTTGCGGATACCGCCATAGTAGTGGGTCTTGGCCTGAGCAACGCCGGGCTGCTCGATGAGCGGGCGCTGCTTGAAATCAAGGCGTGGGGTATCGGCGTGGGCGGCCAGCAGCGAAAGCCCCCGACTCAGGGGCAGCGCACCTTTGCGGGCCGCAAAGATGGCCTTGCCGCGAAGGGATCGCATAACGCGGTCGCCGCTGAAATCTTCCGCATACCCATGCTCGGCAAGGCGCTGGCGCACGTATTCCACAGTTTCGCGCTCAGTCTTGCAGTGGGTGATAAAGTCGATATAGCGCTGGGCCAGGGCTTCCATTTCCTTGCGGGTTTTGGCGTCGGCATTGTCCCAGATGCTTTTGGGCTTGTAGGCAAGATTTTTTTCCATGATGCTGTTCCTTTTATCTCACACTATGTGTTTCGCGTATTATGCCTGTTGAGGGATTGCAGCGTTCAGCGCCTGACGCAGTACGCGCAGTACCTCGGGGTATTCTTTGACATCAAGTGTGCGCGGGTCAAGGCAGAAGGCGTCGTCTTCCAGCCGCCCAATGAGCGGAGGAACCGTCTCAAGCAGGGCAGCCTTGAGGGCTGTGGGGCTGCATGCCGTGGGTCTGAGCCGCACCAGGGTGGTGGGCAGGTCGTACTGCGGAAACGCGCCGCCGCCCACGCGCGACACATCCTCCCGCAAGCCGACCTCGCACAGGGGGCTGTCTGCATTAAGCCCCTTGCGCAACCGTTTTGCCAGATTGCGGGCTGCCTTGGCCAGTTCATCGGGCGGGCAGGTTATCATGCGCAGGGTAGGCACGCTCTTGCGGGCTTTTTCCGGGTCAAGGTACAGGCGCAGGGTGGCCTCAAGGGCGGAGAGGCACAGTTTGTCGCAGCGAAGCGCCCGCGTGAGCGGATTGCTCTTGAGCTTTTCCACCATGCTCTTGCGCCCGGTGATGATGCCAGCCTGAGGGCCGCCAAGCACCTTGTCGCCCGAAAAAGTCGCAATATCCGCGCCCTGCGAGAGCACTTCCGGCACAGTTGGCTCGTTGGGCAGGCCGCAGGAAGAAAAATCCATAAGGCTGCCGCTGCCGAGGTCTTCAATGAGCGGCAGGTGGTGCTCGCGCGCCAGTTCCGCCAGTTCGGGCAGGGCCACGGCGGCATGAAAGCCCACAATCCGGTAGTTGGACGTGTGCACGCGCATGAGGGCGCGGGTATTCTCGTTGATGGCGGCGCGGTAGTCGCGCAGATGCGTGCGGTTGGTGGCCCCCACCTCGCGCAGGGTGGCCCCGCTTTTTTCCATCACTTCAGGAATGCGGAAGCTGCCTCCTATTTCCACCAGTTCGCCGCGCGAAACAATCACCTCGCCGCCCTTGCAGAAGGTGTCGAGCACCAGCAGCACGGCGGCGGCATTGTTGTTGACCACAAGGGCCGCTTCGGCCCCGGTGACGCGGCAGATGAGTTCTTCCACCAGCGCGTGGCGGCTGCCCCGGCCGCCTGTGGCGAGATTCAGTTCCAGATTGCAGTAGCCGGTAGCTGCCCGCAGCACGGCCTCTCGGGCTTCTTCGGCCAGCACGGAGCGCCCCATGTTGGTATGCACCACAACGCCCGTGGCGTTGAGCGCTGACCGGAACCGGGGGCGCAGCCCGCGCTGCACAAAGGCCAGCAGGCCTGGCAACTGGCGTTCAAGATGCAGGTCTTCGGGGGCGGTGCAGCGTCCGGCGCGGATGTCATCCCGCCGAATATCCCAATAAGCGGCCACAAGATCGCGCAGCAGCGCGTGCGGCGTTTGCTGGCTGTCGCCCAGTGCGGCATCCGCGCGGTGCAGCGCGGCAATGCTGGCGTCTACGGCGGGAATGGCGCGAAAGAGATTTTGCATGAGCGTCCTTTATACTGCGGTTACCGCAAAAAAATAAAAAATACGCGACACGGCGGCTTGGGCTTTGTCTGCCATGTAGCGTCGTCAGCCGGGCCAGCGGCGGGCTTGCCTGCGCCTACTGGAGCTGCGGTTGCAGCAGCCATTGGGGGTGCTGCGTAAAAAACTCTGAAAGCAGGTACAGCGAACCCGTCATGAGCACTGGGCGGGCTTCGGTGGCGGCGGGCAGGGCGCGCGCCAGTTCAAGCGCCTTTGCCAATCCCTGAGGGCCTTCGGGTAAGGCCTGTGCCGTGGCCGGGGGCAGGGCATTACAGGCGGTGGCTATGTCTTGCGCTGCTGCGGCCCGGTGGTTGCCCAGCGTAACCACAAACATGGGGGCTCCGCCCAGATAGTGCTTGAGCATCTGGGCGGCAGGCAGCCAGTCTTTGTCTGCAAGACAGGAAAATACCGCTCCGGCGGGTTGCAGGCCTTCGGCGCGCAGGGCCTTGATCAGCGCGGCCATGCCGTGCGGATTGTGGGCGCCGTCGAGCAGCAGCGGTGGATACTGATCTGTACCCGGCACTCGCTGCAAGCGACCCGGCATAAAGGCTTGCGCCAGCCCTTGAGCCTGCGCCTTCGTGTCCTCCGCGCTCTTGCCCAGCATGGGGGCAAGCTCGCGCCATGCCGTGAGGGCCAGACCTGCGTTGGCGCGCTGGTGAGGGCCGCTGAGCCCAAGGCGGGTATCGGCGGCAAGCGGACAAGCCCTGATGAAGGGTGCGTTGTGGCTGCGGGCCGCGCGCTCAAGAATTTTTGCGGCTTCGGGAAACTGCACAACACCGCACACGGGCGCGGCGCTACGTATAGCTGCGGCCTTGTCTGCCGCAATGTCGGCAAGGGTGGGGCCAAGGATGTCCTTGTGGTCAAGGGCAATGGGCGCATAGCACATGAGGTCGGCGGCAACGGCGGTTGTGGCGTCGTGTTTGCCGCCAAGGCCAGCCTCAAGCACGGCCAGCTCCACGCCCTTGCGGGCAAAACCCAGCAGTGCCAGCACCGTAAGAAATTCAAAGTAGGTCAGATCGGGCGCGGCGGCCATGACCTGATTGGCTGGCTCAACCCAGTCATCCGCAGGCCAGGGGGCGCAGGCGGCATCATTTGGCCCGCCAATGCGCAAGCGCTCTGTGGGACTGACAAAGTGCGGCGAGGTGTAGAGGCCAACCCGGCAGCCGTGAGCAAGGGCAAGGGAGGCCAGAAAGGACGATGTTGATCCCTTGCCATTGGTGCCGAGCACCTGAGCGACCATAAAGGGCGGGCGAGTCAGATCAAGGGCAGCCAGAGCCCGGCGCATGCGGCCCAGGCCCATATCCATATGAAAAAGCCCTAGGCTGTCCAGATGGCGCTGGATATCTGCGGGAGTGCTGAACGTGTTGCTCATTTATATATGGTAGCGCAAAGCGCGCTGTCTGTCAGCGGGCGGGTACAGGCAAAACCCGCGCAAGTCTTGCCCGATGCTTGCGTAAAAAACGTGCAACATCGTGCAAACCCCGCCGCAGAGGCATGCGCGCCTGAATGCGTGGGAACGCTTGACGCAGTGGGGCGCTATCACTATATTGGCCGCCACACGGCAGGGCACTGCGCCCTTGTCATGTGCGCCCGTAGCTCAGTTGGATAGAGCAGGAACCTTCTAAGTTCTTGGTCAGGGGTTCGATTCCTCTCGGGCGCGCCAATAAAATCAAGCTCTTATGGTTGATAAGCCGTAAGGGCTTTTTTAATTCCCAACACAGTTCCCAACACGGATTGAATTTTTATGCTCAAACATATATGAAGCAATGCCATGATTTCAATGAAAATATAGCTTCGTGGTTTTTATGCTGAACGATATCATTTGCAATGCCGCAATGGGGATCTGAGAGAAATCATTGAGAGAGGTGAATTGTGAAGTCACAGCATGAATTTCGTGATCCAATCCACGGGTTCATTACGATGCAAACTGTTGAAAGGGCTGTTGTTGATTCGTGGCCATTTCAACGATTGCGTGACATTCATCAATTAGCTATGACATACTTAGTTTACCCAGGGGCAACACACCGTAGATTTGAGCATTCACTTGGAGTGATGGAACTTGCATCACGGGTATTCGACACAATTACATTAGAGAGTAATGCGAGAAATATCCCTTCCGGCGTGCGTGATGCGATTCCACAAATAGAAGACAAAGAAGGGCTTCCACGCTGGAAAAGAACTCTTCGTATGGCAGCATTGTGTCATGATCTCGGGCATATGCCTTTTTCGCATGCTAGTGAGGATCTTTTACCAGGGAGCTCGCATGAGCGTATGACTTGGAGTATAATCCATAGCTGTGAAATGACTCCACTATGGGATGAGCTTCGTCTTGAGCCCAAAGAAATTGCCAAGCTTGCTCTTGGCCCCAAAGAAGTTGCAGAATTGCATTTTGATGAGGATGTCACCTTTAGTACGTGGGAATCTTTGCTGTCAGAGATTATTGTCGGTGATGCTTTTGGTGTAGACAGGATGGATTATTTGTTACGTGATTCTCATCATCTCGGGGTGAGCTATGGGCGGTTTGATCTCCAGAGGATACTGCAAGGGCTCAGGATAGCAGCAAAGGCCCCGGATGGACCTGAAGAAGGCGATCAAAGTTTGGAGCCTGTTATTGGGGTTGAGCATGGTGCCCTACATGCCGCAGCCGCGTTACTTTGGGCTCGATATTCAATTTTTTCTCAAGTTTACTTTCATCACGTGCGAAGGATTTATGATATCCACCTGCAAGATTTTATGAGAGCTTGCTTTCCCAAGGGCTATCCCGTAAAAGTAAAAAAATTTCTAGAAATAAGTGACAGCGCGGTCTTGCAAAAACTGTATGCGGCCGCTATGGATGGCAGCAAAGCAGGGCATGAAGACGCAGCGAGGCTAACCCAACGCAAGCATTTTCGTCGTATTTATCAACAGTCTAAGGCAGATGTCCAAATTGGGTTGCAAAAAGGAATTTTTGAACCTGGGCAGATCCTTTATGAACGATTGAGCCAAGAGTTTGGCAAAGAAAATGTGAAGTATGACGCGGGCAGCAAAAAGCATAAGCGCGTGGACTTTCCTGTTGTATCCGAAGATGCTCAAAAGTTTTTATTGGCAAGCCAAGAAATGCCCACAATTAATAGCGTTCCAGATGTTGAGTCGCGTTATATTTTTGTCAGGCCCGATATCGTTTCAAAGGCTAGATCTTTTTTAGAAAAAGAACGCCAGGAAATCTTGTCTTAAAATATGAGGGTGTGACAATGAGTGCTTTTGAAAACTACAGCCTTATATTACATTTAATGGATTCATTGTATAATAAGGATAGTTGGTGCGGCGAAACGCATATTCAGAAAAGCATGTATGTTTATGAAACTGTTTTTTCTGTAAAAACTGAATTTAACTATGTACTATATAAGCATGGTCCATATTCATTTAATCTGCATGACACGTTGAATGATCTTATGGCTTACCAGTTGGTTGAAGCAGAGCAGAGGCCTCCTTATGGGCCAAGGTTGAAGGTAACTGATCAGGGGCGCAGTTTTATGCAACAGCATGGAAGTGTTGATCCTAAAGGCCTAGAAGCCGTGACAACGGCTTTGCGGCATGAAAGTGTTCAATCCCTTGAAAAGCTGGCAACTGCGCTTATGATTTTTGTTAAAGACCCAACAGAGCATGCAGAAAATCGTGCACAATTACTGCACGAGCTTAAGCCGCATGTCCCCTTAGAGGACGCACGGATTGCGACATGCCGTATGGATGTTATGTGGAAGCAATTAAAGGCTGCTTAGAATAAAAAGCCCTTCTAGCAAGAAGGGCTTTTTTGCTGTGAAGTTCGATCAAGGGCCGTGTAGAGTGTTTGCCGCGAAACACCTAAATCACGCGCAACTTGGGCGATCTTGGCCCCAGCATTAATCTTTTCGCGGGCTTCTGCTATCTGGGCTGCGTCTAATGCCGCTTTCCGACCTTTGTATTTCCCTTCCTTCTTTGCCAAGGCGATGCCTTCGCGCTGGCGTTCTCGGATCATGGCCCGTTCAAATTCAGCCACGCTGCCGATGATCTGCAACTGAAGGCGCTGGAACGGGCTGTCTTCCCCTGTAAAAATCAAGCCTTCTTTGTGGAACTGCACCGTCACGGCGCGGCTGGTCAAATCCGAAATGAGCGTAAGCAAATCCTGAAGATTGCGGGCGAAGCGGTCAATGCTGTGGACGTGGAGAGTGTCACCGTCACGCAGGTATTCTAAGCAAGCCTCTAGCTGAGGGCGCTGCCTGCTTTTGCCGCTGGCCTTGTCGGTGAATACCTTGTCCAAGGTAGTGCCTTCAAGCTGGCGGCCTGTGTTCTGGTCAACGCTGCTGACACGGATGTATCCAATTTGCTTGCTCATGGGTGATTCTCCTGTAAAGTGTCTAATTAGAATTTAAGAATCAAAATTGATTATGTCAATAAATTATTTTTATAATCCTATTTTGACACTTTTTAGGCAAAAGCTAGTTGTTAATTTAGACTATACTCAAATTTGACATATTACTTTAATGAATTGGGCTTGACGGAAGTCTTAATTCCGAATAAGTTCCAATTAAATTCCTTTTACGTTTTTTGGGTGGAGCTATGGTTGAAAAAATAAACTGGCCGCACATAGGTATGACCGTCGAAGAGTGCGCGGAGGCTTTGCGCATTGATCGTAAAACCATATTTTTGGCTCTTCAGGACGGATTGCCTGCAAGAAAAGTTGGGCGAAGTTGGAGAATTGATCCCGATGCGGTCAAGGCATGGCTTGCAACTGGCAATGCCACACAGGCCTTGGACAGTGGTGAGGAATAAGAGATGGCCCAGCGAAGGAGCTGCGAACTCCTGCCGGGCCTAACCGCAGAGCACATGAGAGGTGCTATTATGGTTGAAACAAGTGTGCAGAAAAAGGTCGAAAAGTACAAGACATTCCAAATTGAAGAAATAGTTGCTGTGTACAAAAATATGGATGAATTCTGGCATTCAATCTCAGATATCCTACTTCGTCTTCAGCTTGTTCAGTCTTTCTCGGAGTATGAGACAGAAAAATTGATAGGGGAAGAAATTCAGATAAACGCAATAGCATTAACCCTCAAAGATATAACGCAGCTTTTAGAATCTGAGGTAGATAAATTTTTTTCTTTGCACATGGAACTTTCCCCTTATGATGTAGGCAGGGAAAGTATATAGCTGTGATGATATTGATCAAGACACAAAGAGGGCTGGGGTAACTCCCAGCCCTCTTTGCATCTGCTTGCTTCCGCATGGCTGGCTCAGTATGCTGACTAAATGCGAAAGCTCTCTTGCTGCCTGCTCCTTGCCGCGCTGCTGATCTTTGTAATCCCTGATTTCCATGTGTTTGGGGACGCTTCAGACGCGCGGATTGCCGCCTTAGTTGTCAGCGATGCTGCAACAAAACTTGCCGCCAAGGAAATGGACTACAAGAGCGGGGTTTACAGTGAGCTGCGGGATCGAGGCTTTTCAGATTCTGAAATCCGTGAATTCATGCGTCCCATTTTAGAGAAGGCAAGTTTTTCAGGTCAGGACATAATCAAGTACTTCAGCCTGTTTGATCCGAACTACCACGGCGAGGAACTGAAGCGCCTGGACGATCACGGCAAGATTGTTGATAACCTGCTCAACTGATTATTTCCCTTCCGCCCGCTGCTTGAGCCGCTCAATATCCGGCTGCAACGTTTCAAACACCATATTGCCAAACTTGGCCACCTCGATGGCATGAAAGTGCAGGCTGTCTATTTGCTGGCGCTTTTCGTCCGGCGTCATGCTCGGAATTTTGTTTATGAGGTCAATGGCCTTTGTAATCTCAGACAAAGCCTTATGCGGCGCGTCCATTGCCTGATAGACGGAATAGGGCAGCAGGTTGGCCACGTCATTGTATTTGAAGTCCTTGCCCAGGGCGTTAATGGTCTTCAGGTAGCTGGTGGATTCTTCATAGTGGTCAAAGAACCGCTGAATACTCTCCGCCCCCATACTTGGATGGCGAATCACGAAAGCCCGTACAAAGGGAATATCTGCCAGCGTGGCGGCGGGCTTTACGGGATCATCAACAACCCCAGCTTTGCGGGCCATGGCATCGACCAACTGAAGGGCATACCTGCCCATGCCGCCCGTCCAGCCGCGAATATAATTTTCAGCGCGGGCAGGGGAGAATGTGTTCATTTCTCCCACTGGCGGCAACGTGCCGACAAAGTTTGAAAGAGCTTTTGTGAGTTCCGTAGTGCTGGGGGTGTACTGATATTCCGGAAGCAAGCCCTCTCTGTTTTTGGGAATGATAGGCCGGTCAAAGGGCAGCGACCTGTTTGCAAAGGCTTCGATCACCGGGGCGAAGGCAGTCGGCACAAGGTTGGGTGCAGAAACATCGAGCATGGACTTGCCAAGCCCCCTGAAGGCCTCCTGTCTGGCTTTCTCCACGCTGCCATACTTGTCGCGCGCTGCATCGAGGATGAATTCTGTAGCCCGCTCAAGCGTTGAACCGAACATGACGCCTTGTTCAAACGGCTTGGGAATGCGCAAGAGAACCTTGTTTTCGCCTTGCCCGATAGGCGTAATCCAGAACATATCCCTTTGGGCGCGCGGAACCTCGGCAACGTCCTTGTCTCCATAGTTGTTAATGGCGTTGAGTATGGACGGAATGCCAATGAACAGAGCGGTGCGCACAAGAAAGCGCCTGGGGTTTTCCACGGCTCCGCGCGCTGTTCTGTCCAGCCCCTGCATGCTGGCATTGAAGAATGCCGTTATAAGGTTGAACGAGGCCGTCAGCTTGCCCCGGCGCGAAAAGTCCATAATGTCCCGTGATTCATAGGCGGCCTGCATCAATCCGGCCTTGTCATTACCGTGCTTCTCTGTGGCCTTGCCGAACTCGCCCAAGCGGGTCATTTTTTCCGAAAGTTCCGAGCCAAGGCGCAGCAGCTCCAAGGGATTCTTGACCACGTTCCAAACGCGCTCAGTGTAGCCGGTGGCCTCAATGTCTTTGAGCGTTGTTTGAAGTGTTGTTCTGTCCATGCTCACAAGGCTGGCCTGATCTCCGCCAGCCTTCACCCAGCTCCAATAAGTATCGTCCTTGGTAACTGCGCGCTTCAATCCCTTGGCCGTGTCCAGGCCGGGAATGAAGCCAGTGCGAGAAAGAACGCCCGTAGAAACAGCGTCGCGGATGAGGTTTCGAACCATAAAGTCGGGCGTAAGCGTGGCCCCAGCCCGCAGCATCTTTGCCGGAATGGAAATGAGTTCTACCAGCAAGGGAATGGTTTCAGAACTCAGGCCGTTCATGACTTCGGCAATCTCCGGGGCCACCTGATACACTTCGCGCTTTCCATCGCGGAAAACGGCGATCTGGCTTTTTTTGTCCAGCGTAGCGGCGTTCTGCCAGAACGTGAGCATTTCGCCCATGTCAGCAGATTCAGCTATCGCCTTGATTGAAGCTTTAACGCTGGGGCTGATTGGGCCAAGGGAATCAATGAACGCCTTGCTCACGTCCTCAGCCCTGACCTGCACCGCAGCTTTCGGCGTAGGCAATTTTTCCACCAGCCAGCCTGCGCCATCGGTTTTACTGGCAAGGTCTGTGAGGGCGCGGCCAATGCCGTTCTTTTCCGCCGCTTCAATCATGGCGTAGGTGTTCTTGATGATGGATTCCAGCGGGTCAATAATATCGCGCCCGCTGCCCTTGATGCGCCGTATGGGGTTGCGACCAGTGAGCGACTTGCCGCTTCCAAGGAAGCCGCCGGCATTTTCCATGACGCGGAAGAACGGGACATAGTTTTGATTCATTTCCCGCATGGCTGCCGCCGTTTCCGCGCTGAGCATTCCAGAATCTACCAGGTAATTCACAACGTGGTTCTGGTATTCATCCAGCTCGCGGGCCAGAGGCTCGTACTTTTCGCCAAGCCTCTCAGCCGTTGCGCGCATGGCTTCAGGGCGAATGCCAGACTTGATGCCCCGGCCCTCAAGCTCAAGGCCACGCATGGAAACAAGGAAAGCCCTGAATTCGTCCAGATTGTCCACGGCCCGCAGGGTTTCTGCCAGGGGCTTACCAACATTTTTCCACTCACCATAGGTGAACGGGGAACGCTCAATAAAGTGCGTGGCCTTGCCCTTGGCCCCGGCAAACGTGCGGGCAAGCGTGTAGGGGTTCATATCCGCAGGCAGTTCCTTGCCTTCAGCAAGAATATCTGTGGCTTTTTTCAGAGGGTACAGACGGTCAACGAAATTGGTGTAGAGGCTATCCCAAGTGTCCTTGGAAAGAAGGCGCGAAATAAGCCCCTCACTCTCACGGCCTTCAATGCTGATATGTGAAAGAACTTCCTGGGCGGCTGGTTGGTCTGCCCAGCGCTTGACCACTTCGCGCGCGTTTAAAAGTGCCGTGCCGAATTCTGGGGCGCGCTCTGAAAGCGTCTTTTCAATGTGCTCGTAGAAGCGAGGCGCAACGGCCTTGGCTTCATCGGGGCTGACCACATATTTTGCCACGAACTCCGCGAAGCCTTCGGGTAATGCAGATTGCCCCGCGCGGGGTTGGGTGGCAATGGGGGCAAGTTCATCACGAAATGCCCGCAGCGGGGCGGCTGAAATATCGCCGAAAAGCTGCTTTTGGATGTGGTGGCCAGCCTCATGCACAACGGTGGCCACGTCGTTGGCGGTGCGCGTCCTGATCACTTCGGGCGTGATTTTATAAATTCCCTCGGCGTTTCTGC
The DNA here is from genome assembly GCF_000420465.1 of Desulfovibrio desulfuricans DSM 642. Taxonomy (NCBI): domain Bacteria; kingdom Pseudomonadati; phylum Thermodesulfobacteriota; class Desulfovibrionia; order Desulfovibrionales; family Desulfovibrionaceae; genus Desulfovibrio; species Desulfovibrio desulfuricans. The sequence goes on from NZ_ATUZ01000011.1 coordinate 723,605, forward strand.
CAGATGGCCCCATTTTGCCCGTTCGGATTGGCACATCAAGCGCGTCAGTCAACGATTGCACCACGTCAGAAAGCGGAATTGCATCGGCCCTGCTCAATTCGCCTTCGGGCATAACTGGTTTGTCTTCAGCAATGGGGATGTGTGTTCCACTGCCTGCGCTCTGAAGCGCGCCTTCATCGCTTGCAACGGTTGGAGCGCCGGTTTCTGCCTCAGATTCGGGCTTGATGTCTTGCGGGCGTTGGGCGGTGATCTCTTCAGCTATGGCCTGCGGAACATCCCGGTTGATGGAAAGCATATCCTGCCGGACTGTCGGATCAGCCTCAGCCGCCTGGGCAACGGCAATGGGGTCTTTGCCCGTTTTTGCGTAGATATCTCGCAGCTTGGGAACCATTTTAGGGACGTGGCGGAGGCCTCCCGCAGCGTGAAGGCCACCCACAAGAATTGCTGCGTCAACAAATTCGTGCGGTTCTGGCAACCGGCCTTCTATTCCTGCGGCGGCGGTGGGCATGGTGGCTGTTTCTGCTGCCAGGCTTGCCGCAGTCTGCATGCCAGCCGTAGCACCAAGCATTGCGGCCCCACGGCCAGCAACTACGCCAGCGCCGCCCGTCAGGCCGCCTATAACCGCGCCTTTGGCCGCAGATTCGAGGACAGCACCAGACCGGCGCAAAAATTCCTCTGAAGACCGCACATCGCCGTTTTTTATCTGCTCCATGTAGTAGGCGCGTGTTCCCTCTGTAAGTGCCATCGCCGAAGCCGGAACGCTTACAGGCGCAGCCGGGCCGCCAAGCAAGCCCGCAGCAGCACCAGCGGCCAGGGTAGGCACGTCACCTGCCAGTGTACCCACCTGCATGCCCACGCGCTGCATGGTGGACATCTGGGAAACCTGCTGTGAGGTAAGGCTGTCCGGCAGCTTTTCGCGTGAGGCTAGGCCCGTAACTGACCCCTGGAAGCCGTATTGAATGGCATCCAGCATGGAAACAGGATCATAGCCATTGAAGTATGCGTTGATTTCTTGGTCAGAGAAACCGCGATCTGTTAAATGGGGGCGCATGTAGCCCTGAATTTCTTGGTCAGAATATCCACGAGTGCGCAATTCAAGATAGAAATCTTGATTTCCCTTTGACTGCTCAAGTTGCTGGCTCATTCTGCCCCTCCGATAGGATTGCGCTTTAAGTTGTCTGCAATACCCTCTTTGGGCTTTTTCTCTTTGCCAGCCCCACCAGCACTGATAACCCTGTTCACGTTGCTCAAGGCATCGTCAACGGTTATGGCGTTGCTATTCATGATGGACATGGGCGTATCACTGTTGAACAGCTTTTCCACGGCTTCAGGCCCACCTTTTTTGTATGCCTCGGTAATGACGGTGCTCAGTTGGCTGCGTGCACGGTCTTCCTTGATGGCAGCTTCTGGCGTGCCTGCGGCAAACTGTGAACGGGCATATGCATTTTTAATGAGACTGTCGGCGCGCTTGAGGTAATCTTTCAGCGGGCCGTCCATATCCTTGCGCATGCCCTTGAGCATTGTCACATCGCCCACGCTGGCCTTGCCCTGGGCAAGCATCACGTCAATGGGGGCATCGGAATCAATGGAGCCGTTTACGATCTGCCGGGCCATATCGTTCACGGCGGCGGGGTCGCGTGTTTTGCCTATGGTTCCTTCTTCCAGCTTCTTGCCCATTTCAATTTTGGTAATGGCGTCAAGGTTGGAGTTCTGCAAATCCTGGTATGCCTTGGCAGGGTCTGGGGCGATTCCCTTGTCAGGGTCGCCCATGAGCGTGGAGTAAATGCCGTTTACGGTGCTGGTGACATAGATGTCGTTTTTTTGCTTCTCAACGGTTTTGTTGAAGCTCCACTGCGTTTGCAGCATGCTGCGCACGCTGATGGCGGTTTTTGCATCCATGCCGTATTTTGCCATGCCTTCCGGCGTGGATATTTCGGCAATGCCCTTCAGCGGATCATTGGCAAACGCGCCGACGAAGCGCATTTCTTTTTCAGCTTTTAAACGCGCCTCTGCACCGTGCTGGGCGTTCTTTATTCGTAGCAATACTTCATCGTAAGAGTCCGCCAATTCTCCACGAAACTGGGTTGCTAATGTCTGCGCCTTGCCGAAATTATCTTGAGCAACGGCGCGGCCAATGAGGTTTGACGCAAGACGCTGGTCAACCTTTGCCAATGTGGCAGTGAGGTCGCTGCCGGGAAACATTTCTTGCAGCTTAGTTTTGTAGGTGGCGCGCATACTGGCTATTTGCGCCGGATCATCCACCTTTGCGGCCTGCTGCATGAGGGTTGCTGCCTCGCCGTCGGCAACTTCCCCGCGCCAAAGCTCATTTTGCTGGCGGGCATAGTGCCCACCCTGGCGCACGGCCTCTATGCTGCGGCGGCCCCACTGCAGGTTGAACAGGTTGGCGGCAAGGGAGTTGCCCTGCAACTGTTCACCATATTTTGCGCCGGTGGTCTGCATCCACTGCTCAAAGTCTTGCGGCGCGGTTTCTGCCTCCTTGCGCCGCTTTTTTTGCATGTAGTCATTTTCAAAGGTGGAATAGTCTTTTTCCGCCTGCTGCATGGTGTCGAGCGCAAGGGTAACAGCCTGCTGGCGTTCATGCCCCTCGCCGTAGTCAATAAGACCTTTGCCAAGTTGCGCCCCGGCGCGGGCAATGATGGCGGGTGTTACGGTATCATGCGTTTGAGCGGCAAGAGGGATGCCCGACGATCTGCCTACGCTGCTGAACTGTGTATCACCTTGGACAGCTCGTGGTGTGTAGGAAATCAAACTTCTAGATGCCATAAGAAATCCTTTCCCCTGTGGGATTCATGGGGTTCTCCTTCAGCGTTGTTTTGATGTTTTTCAACAGCCTGTTGAAAAGTGGTGTTTTAAAAAGGAAAAAGACTGCATGTACTTGGTGCTTCATTTTTTCTGTATCGCTATATGGCGCTATATGCTCACAGGGGTGCTTCCTATGCGAACAGCGCGTATCTGCTCACCTCGATTTCTTTTTTTGCATATATGTTTCTGAATTATTACTTGGAGTTATGTGGGAAATTTTTTGAATTGCTCGGTACATTTCTTTTTCAAAAAGAAATGTTTTGCCCTGTGGAAAAGTGGGGCTGTTCAGGACAGGGCGTAGCTGTGCCTGGCTTCCAACATCTGCATGTTTTTGAAGGCGACTTCAGGGTCAACAGGCAGATACTTTTCAGTGTTCTTCATGTCCGCATGGCCCAGGGCGCGGGCGACCTCGCGCATGGGATCAATGCGCTCACCAGCCTGAACCCGGTCAACGGCAGCGCAGAAAATTTCTGTGGCAAAAGTCTTGCGCCAACTGTGTGTGGCCAACGTCCCCAAGTCCCGGCGAAGCCCTGCCTTGTTCGCAGCGTCATTGAAAATCTTCCATGCTTCTGCCACCTGCATGGGCCGGTCGCCCAGTTGACTGCGAAATAAGAACTGATCTGGGCCAAGGTGGCCGTACTTGAGCAGCCAATCCAGCTGAAGCCGGATTGCTTCGCGGGTTTGTGCTGGCAGCAGGATAGTGCGGCCCTGCGCCGCCTGCTTCATCTTGCCGCGCTGTACCTGAAGCGCCTGAACCACCTGCCGGTTTTGCAGCACGTCTGAAACCCTGATGGAAAGAGCCTCATGGATGCGAAGGCCCGTAGTAAGGCAGAGCAGGTGCAAGCACTGATTGCGCAATTTGTGGCGGCCAGAATAGGCGCTGTACATTGCGGCACATTCTTCAATCTTCAGAGGTCTGCATGGGGGCATTGTTTTCTTCCTTTTGTTCTGGGGTGTTTTGAGCGTAGTCGGCTATCCATTGCTCATGGATGCGCCAGAGCGGTCTTGTTGCGCATGACGTGTTGCTGGCCCGTAGCCTGCCGGTTGTTATGAGGCGGCGCACCGTAGTGGGGGAGACGCGAAGAATTTCCGCCACCTCAGTCAAAGTTCGCCAGCCTTCGGTAAATGAGGCAGTCATGCTGACTCCCTCTGTGAGGGGCGCAACCGTTGGGGCATAGCGTCTTGCAGTAGGTCTGAAATATGTTCAGGGCAGGCATTGCCGCTTTTTCGCTGGGGTGTGCTGCGGCAGGAAGCATGATTTTCTCCGACCGCTTCTTCAACATTTGCGGCATGCCGTTTGACCAGTTCGTCAAAACTGGGGCCGTTCAAAACCCTCTGCTTGCGTTCCGTGCTTCTGTAACGCTCTTTCACAGCAGAAAAAGCCCATTTGCGTAATGCCAGATAGTGATTTTTGTATGGGTCTTCGCCCTTGCGCGCGCCAAGCCATAGGCCAAAAAGTTCTATGGCTTCAGCCGTCATGCCTTCGCCATATGCTTGCACAAGGCGGCTGTGTTCCGCATCTGTGAGCAGGACATTCCCCAATTCACCGTAGGGGCGTTTGCCCTCAGATGGAGGAGATGCCGGGGGAGGGGGGAGTTCCCCCTCTTCTCTTTGGTTTCTTTTATGGTTCTCTTTAAGATTCTGGGTGTCACTGTGACGGGGGTCTGGCGTCACTGTGTCGGGGGTAGGCGTCACCATGTCGGGGGTGGGGGTGACATCATGACGGGGGAGGGGCGTCACTATGTCGGGGGTAGGGGTGACACAGTGTCGGGGGTCTTCTGGTGACAGGGGGGCTTCCAGCAATTTGTAGACTGTGGTCTTTCCGCTTACCCGCTCACACACGATAAGGCCAAGTTTTTCAATAGCCTTAATGCTACGCTGCACGGTTCTGTCTGAACAATTTGTATCAAGGCACAGTCGGCGTATGGATGGCCAGCATTCACCCGCATCATTTGCCCTGTCTGCCATTGAAAGCAGAATAATTTTTTGTGTGCGGGTTAGTATTTGCGTTTCCCACGCCCAACGCATTGCTTTAAGGCTCATAACTCCCCTCCAAATTGCCTTGGGCGTCTTCTCGCCCATGAACACCCATAAGCTGAAAGATATTAGCGTGCTCATGGGGAGGAATCCGGCGCAGAATGGACAGGCGTTCCAGCTCTACAAGAACAGCCTGGACGTCAGCGGGAGAAATACCCGTATCGAAGCTCAAACGATCCAAGTGCGGGAAGAGTGTGTGATCCTCCCCGGCCCGGTCTGCCATGGACAGGAGAACAAGTTTTTGCAGGGGCGTGACGGGCTGCCGCCAGGCCCACAGCGTAGCGTCTAAGCTCATGTCTTCTCCTACGTGCGATCTGGTTGTACTGCGCAGGAGTCCAGATACTCGTACAGGTCAGAGAGGCGATAACGAATTTTGCGGCCAACCTTGAGAAATGCGGGCGGCTGCCTCATGTACCGCCTGTGCTGCAAGGTCTTGGGGGTAAGACCGATAATTGCCGAAGCCTGGTGTTCATCCATTGTGACCAGCTTGGGGTCTTGCTGCATTTGGGAAGTGGGGGTGCTCATACGTCCTCGCTAGGGGGTAAAGATGATGTGCCAAAGTTGGCAAAACCGTATCATGGGTTTTCGGTTAAGAAGGCAAAGTTGAGGGTTTAACGGCAAAATAAGTGCTCACGGGACGCTGAGGGAAAGTAAAATTTTAGGGCAAAACTATTGACAGCTTTTGCAAAAAAATAGTTTTAGCGAATTTTGATTTTTGTTATATGTGAAGTTAGGGTGAGTGTGCGCATTCTAGATAGTAAACGGCCTGATGCTATAATTGTTGAAAGTGCTGTGAGGTGTGAATTAAGAAGACGCTAGCATAAGGCAGAAAATGTTAGCAATACTTTTTTAAGTTGCTACACAACACCAAACACAAAACACCAATTACCAAACATATAATTGTTGAAAATAAATTATTATTATGTAATTATTAAAAATAATAACATAGATGTAGTCGTTTTTGTGGGCGTGTTGCGTTGTTTATTTTATGTATTTATGCGCGGATATTTTTTGAATAACGATTATAATTTGTGCAAAAATAAAAGAGCCTGCTCAAAATATGAGCAGGCTCGCAAATATCACGGCTTGAATTTTTAAGGCTTATTCTAAATGTTCAGCAACCGGCGTGGGTCAATGTTCAGTGCATCGGCCAGCAGGCGGGCGTTTTTTTTGCCGATGGGGCGCTTGCCATTTTCCATGGCAGACAAGTGCGGCACGCTGATTCCGGTCATTTCGGAAAGCTGCCGTTGCGTGAGGTTCTCCCGATACCGAGCGCCGCGCAGATACATGGCGGGGATACACTCTTCACCAGTGAGGCTCAAGGCTTCCCGCCAGGGGATCGATTCGTTTTCTTCCCGCAGGCCATAGCCGTGCATGGTGTTCAAAATTTTCTCTACCATGTCATGAGGCACGGCAAAGGAAAGAATTTTTGTGTCAGTACGGGGCGCGTTCGTGCGTTCCAACATATGTCACCTCGATAAGTTTCATGCAATCTGCGCTTTCTTCCCATACGGCCACGTATGTGGGGTGGCCTTTCTTCAAATGGCAGTGATGGGTTTTTGCATCCAGCTTGCCATAATTGGGCCAGTCACCACGCACCGGCCCCTCAAGCTCAATGTCGAGCATAAGCGCGAGTAGCGTTTCAAATACAACCTTGGGGAGGCGCACAAGCTGTTTTTGCGCCTTGCGGGTAACATTGACTGTCCAAGCCACTACTGATCTCCCTTGGGTGTATGGTTGCCATTTTTTGGCAACCTGTCAAGACCGTTATTTGTCTTTCGTGCCTATATCAAGGCAATCGTTAATAACGCTGGCGGCCTTGCGCAAAGCCTCATCCCGCAAATGGCTGTATCGTTGTGTCATGGCTGGACTTTCGTGCGTGAGGAGCTTTTGCAGGGTGTAAAGATCAACTTGGCCACTGCTGATAAGCATGCTGGCGTATGCGTGTCGCAGGCCGTGCATAGGCCGAAAATCTTTGGGCAGACCTGCCTTGTCACGAACACGGCGGGCTATGCGCCGGAAGTCTTGCCGTTGCCCCCCGTTCTTGCCTGGGAATACAAATTCACTGGTGTGGTCAAGTGCAGCAAGGATGCTCCGCGCGGCGGTGGTCATGGGGATAAATTCGGTTTTTCCTTTTTTGGCAGAAGCGCCTTGCAGCGTGATTATGTCGCGTTCAAAGTCGCAGTCACTCCAGCGCAAAGCCAGTAGCGCGCCACGGCGCATTCCTGTTACCAGCGCAAGGCGAAGAATGCCCACAGCATTTTGATCAGGTTCTTCATCCAGTGCCGTGAGGTAAGCGGCAAGCTGTTTGTCTGTGAATGCCTCGGTGCGTTCATTGTCCACCTTGGGCATTTCGAAATGCAAGGCCGTGGGCATGTCGCATAGCCCGCGTTTTATCCCAAAGCGAATGATGCGCCTTATCTGCCCCAAAATGTTTTTGATGGTTTGGGGTGAATATCCATCCTTGGTCATTCGTCCGCGAAGAGTATCAATATCAGCGGTGGAAATGTCGGCAATCAGCTTGGCTGCCAGGCTGGGGGCAATGTGCTTCTGGTAGCGAAAGGCATCGCCTTTGGCTGAAGGCTTGCTTGCGTTGACCTCATGGTACAGGAGCCAGAGTCGGGAAAAGGTGCGGGGGCCACCTTCTGCAAATTGAGCGGCTTCAGCCGCCGCCCTGCGCTCGGTGTTTGATTTTTCTGAGCCTGAAGCCCGAAGGGCGCGAATGCGGTTTGCCTTGGCCGCACTCATGCCTTCAGATTCCCTACCTATGGGTTCTTCAATGAGCTTGCCGGAACGGCCCTCGCCTGCGCGACGGTAGATAATATAATACTGGCGTTCTTCGCCAAGGCCATCTAGCCTTGACTGAAGGCGAAAGAATACGCCGGGATATTTTGTCTTTCCTCTTTTTGCGGCAGCCATTTTCTATCTCTATTTAAGGGTTGCAGGTGTTATTCTTCCCAACACCATTCCCAACACGCAAGGCCAAAATAGAGGGTAAAAGACGGTAGGTCAACGAAATTGAATTCAAAAAAACCTTTAGAAATAGCAAGATATGGTAATTGGCAGTAAATGGCAGAATGATAGAGCAAGAACCTTCTAAGTTCTTGGTCAGGGGTTCGATTCCTCTCGGGCGCGCCATAAATAAATCAGGATGTTACATGGGTTTTCATGTGACATCCTTTTTTGTTTTTGGGGCAAAATCCCCTTTTGGTTGCCCGTCGGTCACCCACCTGTCACCCCCTGCCTGTTTTACACGATCGCGGGGCGGTTGGCACTGATTGGCACACGCGTTGGCACAGCAATTCTGTTTAGCTCGGCCTGCTTCAAGCCGCTATTCTTCATCCTCAGGTGAACTGCAAGGTGATCAGCGCAACCACGATATAGCGGAGAGTTTTTGCCACAGCCACAATGGCGATGAATGAGGGGAAGGGTTCGCGCAGAATCCCCGCTACGAGCGTGATGGGGTCGCCCACAACAGGCATCCAGCTCAAAAGCAGCGACCAGCGCCCGTATTTGCCATACCACGCTTCGGCCCTGGCAAGGCTGCTGCGCTTTATGGGAAACCACGAGCGATCCTGGTAGTGAATAAAGAACCGCCCAAGCAGCCAGTTGGTGGCAGAACCCAGTGTGTTGCCGAGGCTGGCGGCGGCGATCATTGCCCACAGCGGCGCGTAATCCTTTGCCAGCGCTCCTGCCAGAAAAAGCTCTGACTGCGCGGGAAAGATCGATGCTGCCACAAATGCAGAAATAAATAATCCCCAAAGTACGCTCACGCTCATTTCCGCATCCTGCTTGCAAGGCTTTATTGATTGCGCTGCGGCATGCCAGCACCGCACCATATAAAAGTGCCGCGCAGCGCACAAGTCGCATGAATTCTTGCCATGAATAGCTGATGTCTTTTCTCATTCATCATTATTTTTCTGCCGTTGATAACTATCCTGATCTCATGCCTCTGTTTTGCATCTGTCAGGTGTCTCGTTGCTAAGTACGTATTTAGGAAATTGTATTAAATATTTTAATTGTGCATGTAGAAAATAACTATTTTGTGAAGACTGGATGTGATGACCCCATATTGTTCAGCGTTGCATTTTTGCAACACAGTGTTGCAAAATTACAACATCTGGAGATATTTTTGCTGTGTTTTTGCAACAGCATTGACTGAACAAAAAAATTATATAGTGTTTACTGGTTGACTCTAAAGAATTTTAGCGAGCATTCGATACTATTGCAGTGTTTTGTTAAAAATAAGTTGATGCTTAATAAGGAGAACGTGACGTGGCAATGAGTGCAAAAAATAAAATCCTCCTAAGCGTAGTCGCATTCTTTTCGCTGGTCATCATCGCGATGACCTACAGCTCGTACCGGAGTTTCTGTGCCTCGTCATACGACTCTGAAATGGAGCAGCTGGACACCATGTCCCAGGCAGTGGGCAAGGCTGTGTCGGAAAAGATGGACGTGTATTTCAATGTGCTTGAGCTGAGCTCGCGCATGCTGACGAATCCTGTGGGCGCTTCCCCGGATGAACTTTATGAATATAAACGTAATGTTCTGAAACAACTGCTCAAGCAGGTAAACCTTGTTGAAGCCTATTATGCTTTTGACAGCGGTGAAGCGCATAATGATAAGGGCATGATCAAGAATTTCAACGCCAAGAGCCTTGGCCGCGAGTGGTTTGTGCGGATGTTTAATGGTGAGAAGAGGGTTGTAACAACCCCTTATACCTCGTCTATCGGCGCAACGGTTATGGCTGTGGGCGTACCTTTGATAGATAACGGCAAGATGGCGGGCACGCTCTGCATCAACCTTGGCCTGACGGACATAACCAATTTTACCAACCATGTTCTTGAGTTTGACAATATTTTTCTGACGCGGGCTGATGGCTACATCATGGCCAACCGGGATGACAAGCGCATTGGCAAAAGCCTGTGGGAAGTTATCCCGGATATGAAAAAATACAGCGGGTTGCAGCAGAACGGCCGCATCCAGTTCACCAGCAAAGGCAGAGTGTTTGAGGGGAGTCTGTATATTATTCCGGGCCTTGGCTGGAAAGTGTGGACGTACAAGCCGCTGGAGGAAATTCAGCGTGACTCCACCTCCAATCTGCACTCCAGTGCCATAACCGCCGTTGTCGCCCTGGTGCTGTCTGCCCTGATGGTGCATTTTCTGGTATCCATGCTGATTTTCAGGCCGCTGGGCAAGGGCGTTATTTTTGCCGCAGCGGTTGCCGAGGGGAATCTTGATGAAACCCTTGATATCAAGAGCAGGGACGAAGTGGGGACGCTTGCCGATGCCCTGCGCAACATGGTTGCGCGACTGAAAGACATGATCCGCACGACAGAAGAAAAGGAGCGGCACGCCCTCTCCGAAGCCGAGCGCGCGCAAAAAGCAGTTGCCGAAGCGGAGGAAGCCCGCAAAGAAGCGGAGCTGGCTACCCAGCGTGGTATTTTGCAGGCTGCCAGCCAGATTGAAGGCGTTGTGGCGCGCATTGCCTCCAGCACGGAAGAACTGGCGGCACAGTCCGAGCAGATATCCAATGCTGCGGAAATCCAGCGGCAACGCATGACGGACACCTCTGCCGGTATGGAGCAGATGTCCGCCTCCATTGTTGAGGTGGCGCGCAATTCCGGGCAGGCTGCTTCCAATGCTGTCAAAACGCAGCAGGAGGCAGGGCAGGGCGCCACGCTTGTCCGGCAGGTCATTGATTCGGTAAACCATGTGCATGAGCAGACGCAGACCATGAAGGTTGATCTGACGGCCCTTGGCAAACAGGCCGACAGCATTGGCGCGATCATGGACGTCATCAACGATATCGCTGACCAGACCAACCTGTTGGCGCTCAATGCAGCCATTGAGGCGGCGCGGGCTGGCGAGGCTGGCCGTGGTTTTGCCGTGGTGGCAGATGAAGTGCGCAAGCTGGCCGAAAAGACCATAGGCGCCACCAAGCAGGTGGGCGAGAATATTTCCGGTATGCAAACCGCCGCCAGGCAGAGCATCTCTTCCATGGACAAGGCCAGCCTTGTGGTGGAGGAAACAACCTCCCTGTCGCATAAATCCGGCGAAGTCCTGGATGCCATCCTGGTGCTTGCCAAAGAAAATGCCGATCAGGCGCAATCCATAGCAACAGCGGCAGAAGAACAGTCTTCCGCTTCGGAAGAAATCAGCCGCAGTCTTGATGAAGTTTCCCGTCTGACCACGGACACCACACGTGGGCAGGCTGAATCTGCAACAGCTATTCAGCAGCTTGCTGAAATGGCTGGAGACCTCAGCAGTATTGTGGATAAACTGAAAAAATCGTAAACGTCTTCACGCTCATGAACGGGCCGGAGTAGAAATGCTCCGGCTTTTTTTATGTCCTTTGCATGCAATGCCAAGGCTGTGTGTGCGAAAATGCCCTATGTGGTGTTGCCTTTAGCCAACGAGAGAGGGCGTGGGTTGTAAATAGGTAGTGTGCTAACGATATAAGGGGGATGGAAATTGAAACTTGAGCGTTTACTCAATGTTTGGGGAAATTTTAAGATAACGTGTGAGTCCATAGTCTAACTATATCATTTGTGAACAGGGTGTTATAAAAGTTTATATCGTATACTGCTATATTAATCTGAATTAGTAACAGATAAATTTATTTTTATTTACATACTTGTAAAATATGTTGTCGAAAAAAAATAGTAATCGATTCGGGCATGTTGAGATGGGTAGTTTGCAATTTTTTACAGTGCTAACTATTTTTATTGTATATCATACTGAATTTATTTTTATTTTTTATTTTTTTGATGAAGTGTAAAAAAATACAAACTGGCATAATCCGGGGCGCGATATAGCCGATAGGCTATATCGGTGGTGGTGTGAAGCTCTTGATCCCATCGCGTGGATTTAAACTCTAGCGCCGAGTAGAAAGCAATGAAGCTCGTAACAAAAATTTCTTTCGGGATGGGAATGCTGGGTGTTTTGATGGCTTTATTAGCCGGATACATGCTCTGGCAAATGTCAGAACTCAACAACATCACCTCTGTACTGGCGCATCGCAATGTGCCAGTTTCAGAGCTTGCGGGCGAGATTAATACTGATACTGCAGAATACAGGATTATTGAATTTCGCTACCTGATTGAAAATGATATGCAAAAAGCCGCAGCGCTTAAAGATAGGATTGATGAAGTTCGCAAAAAGTTTGAGCGTGAAGTCCGTCAGATTGGAGACCTTTGTATTTCCGGCAATGCCAAACAATGCGTGATCGATATTGAACGTGATCTGAAAAAATATCTGGATACTTCCAAAGACGTGTTACGTCTGCGGCAAGATGGCAGGGTAGATGAAGGCTTGGCCCTGCTTACGACTAAATCCCATGCTGAATACGAAGCCCTCTCCAAATCCATAGGCAGTTTGGTAACGGTTTCACACGATAACGCCCACGCCCGTGGCCTTAAAGGGGACAGCCTGTACGCCACAAGCAACGCTATGGGCATTGGCTTGACCCTTTTTTCCATTGTGCTTGCTGCTGCATCGGCCATTCTAATTGCGCGCGAAACAAACCGACAACTTGGCAGAGACCCTGGGGAACTGCTGGTGGTCGCGCAGCGTGTGGTGGATGGTGATTTTAATATTGACGATGGTCATGCCAGAATTGGCGTGTATGGCTCAATCATCGCCATGGTGGAGGCCTTGAAAGGCCATATTGAAAAGGCCCGGGCCGAATCAGAAAACGCCAGGGAGCAATCGCGTCAGGCGCACGAAGCCATGGAAAGCGCCAATGCGGCCAAGGATGAGGCGCAGCAGAAAACGGAAGCAATGGTGCGTGCCGCAGGCAAGCTGGAAAAAGTCGTGCAGATTGTCAGCTCGGCTTCCACACAGCTTTCTGCCCAGATCGAACAGGCAGGCAAGGGGGCCGGGCATGCAGCGCAAAGGCTTGCGGAAGCGGCCACGGCCATGAACCAGATGAACGCCACCGTACAGGAGGTGGCCCGCAATGCCGGGCAGGCTTCTATGGCATCCACTGATACAAAGGACAAAGCTGAAGCCGGGGCCGACATTGTGCAAAAATCGCTCGTCAGCATCGGCCAGGTGCAGACCGTGTCGCAGGAACTCAAGCAGGATATGCTGCAACTGAATACGCACGCCCAGGCCATCAGCCAGATTATGGGTGTCATTTCAGATATTGCGGACCAGACAAATCTTCTGGCGCTCAATGCCGCCATCGAAGCCGCCCGTGCTGGCGATGCCGGGCGTGGATTTGCCGTGGTCGCCGACGAGGTGCGCAAACTGGCAGAAAAAACCATGGCCTCAACCCATGATGTGGGCAATGCCATAAATGCCATACAGGAGAGCACTTCAAAGAGTATGGCCTCAACGGATAATGCGCTTGAGCAGGTTAATCAGGCAACGGGATACGCCAGCCAGTCCGGGCAGGCTCTCAATGAAATACTGGAAACTGTTCTGGGTATGGCAGATCAGGTCAATGCCATTGCCACTGCAAGCGAGGAGCAGTCTGCCGCCAGTGACGAAATCAACCTGTCGATCGAGAACGTGAACGAAATGGCCAAACAGACCGCCACCGCCATGGCCGAGGCGGCCAGTGCGGTGGCAGAGCTGGCGCGTCAGTCGCAGGATCTTGGGCTGCTGGTCAATGAGATGCGGCAGGGATAGGCAAAATTACTACTTCATTCAAAAATATAAATATAAAGGCGGTCTGTTGCATCTGTGCGGCAGTCCGCCTTTATGCTTTGAACCTTGGTGCATAATTACAACACATATCGCTTTTTTAGATGCAATAATGCGACAATTGTCGTTGCGTTGCTGTGATTTATAATTGTATTTGGCATGGTGTATATGTATTGATTGTATTTTTTTTTGAGGTTTGGTATAGAGTCTCCCAATATCCTATGGTATGTAATGCTTATCTTCTCAGGAGTGCATATGGCAAGATTTCTAACTGTGCTCGGCGCCCTGTGCGCCGCGCTTCTTGTGCCCGGTGTCGTTCTCGCAGGGGAGGGACATCCCAATATCCCTGGTGCGCAGCTTTCAGTCATTTGGGCAATCCCCTTTGTGTGCATGCTGCTTTCGATTGCCATAATGCCGTTGGCATTGCCCCATTTTTGGGAAAAACACTTTGGTAAAATCGCGGCCTTCTGGGGCCTGGCCTTTCTGACGCCCTGTCTTCTGGTTTATGGGTTCAATGTGGCCCTCTACGAGTTTTTGCACATTATTCTTCTGGATTATGTTCCTTTTCTGGTACTGCTGTTCACGCTCTTTACCATCGCAGGCGGCGTGCGGCTTACCGGTTCGCTGGCCGGAACCCCCGCAGTCAATACTGGGCTGCTGGCAGTCGGCACTGTGCTGGCCAGCTGGATGGGAACAACCGGCGCGGCCATGCTGCTTATCCGCCCCTTGCTTCGGGCCAACGCACACCGTAAATACCGCGTTCATTCAGTTGTTTTTTTTATTTTTCTTGTAGCCAATATTGGCGGCTCGCTCACTCCTCTGGGCGATCCGCCGCTGTTTCTGGGTTTTCTGAAGGGTGTGAATTTCTTCTGGACCACAACCAACCTGCTGATGAAAACAAGCCTCATTGCCACAGTTTTGCTGGGCATATTCTTTGTTCTCGATACAGTGCTGTTCAAGAAAGAAGGCAGCCCCAAGGCTGAGGCGCAGGCTGGCGCGGCAGAAGAAAAGCTCGGCCTTGACGGCAAGATCAACCTGCTGTTTCTTCTGGGCGTTGTTGTGGCCGTACTGCTTTCTGGCCTCTACCCTCTGGGCGAACTGGTTTCGGTCTTCGGCGTGCCGGTCGAAGGGCAGAACCTGCTGCGCGATGTGACGCTGCTGTGCCTGGCCGGGCTTTCGCTCAAGTTTACGAGCAGGCGCTGCCGTGAACTCAATGGCTTTTCCTGGGCCCCCATTGAAGAAGTTGCCAAGCTGTTCTTTGGCATTTTTATCAGCATGGTTCCCGCCATTGCCATTTTGCGCGCAGGTGCTGACGGTGCGCTTGCTCCCCTGATTCACCTTGTTTCGCACGATGGGCAGCCGGTAAATTCCATGTATTTCTGGCTCACGGGCATTCTCTCCAGTTTTCTGGATAATGCGCCGACCTATCTTGTGTTTTTCAACACTGCTGGCGGGGATGCGCAGCACCTTATGCACGATATGCCCGCCACCCTGGCCGCCATATCTGCGGGTGCCGTGTTCATGGGCGCCAACAGCTACATTGGCAACGCGCCCAACTTCATGGTTCGCTCCATTGCAGAAAGCGATGGCGTGCGTATGCCCAGCTTCTTTGGCTACATGGCTTGGTCGGTAGGTATTCTGGTGCCCCTGTTCGCACTGTTGACCTGGCTGTTCTTTATCTAGCCAGTGCAAATCCCGCGAGGCGGGTTTTGCAATCAGTATAAAACAAGCCCCTCTGCCTTAAGGTCGAGGGGCTTGTTTGTTGTCTGCCAAAATAAAATATTTCCGCGCCAGCTCATAACGCGCCCAAGGGCATGCCTCCCTCAAGGTAGCGTCTGCACAGGCGCACCGTGTGTTCAAGCCAGTGTGCGCCGAGGTTGCGGGCTGTCTCGGTATTGGCGTGTGTGGCCATCCATGCTGTCATCTGGATACGCCGCTGCATGATCATATGCGGGATCATGGCTTCATCCTGAGCATCCAGATGACTGACCATCTCATATCCCTGAAGCCAGTTTTCCAGCCAGCGGGGGGCCAGCGGGCAGTGTTCCTCAAAGCTCATGGCCGCGGCAATGTCGTGAACAAACCAGCCCATGCCGCAATCGTCAAAATCAATGACGCGCGTACCGTCCTTGTGCAGCAGCAGATTGGTTAGGCGCAGATCAGCGTGAATCAGGCCATAACGCTGGTCAGACTGGCCGTAGGCGCGCAGTTTTTCGCCAATACAGTTCAAGGCCGCCTCCAGAAGCAGGGCGTCCTCGCGTGGCAGGCCGGGGCTTGCCCGCCAGTCCCCCCAATGGGCGCGCGGGCCAACCATGCTTTCGTGGTTCCAGACAATGCGCTGGAATCCTGCCGGTTTTTGCCATTGCCGGCTATGCTGGTGGAGGCGCGCCGCGACCTCGCCAAGCTGCCGAAAGGCGTGCGGGTCTAGGTGCACTGTTGGCATATCGCCTTCAATCCACTGAAAAAGAACGATATTTCTGTGTGATCCGTCTGGAAGGTGCAGGGTCAACACCCTTTGGCCCCCCATGCTGGACAGGGCCTTTGGCGTGACGATGCCGGTATCTTGCTGCAAGGCATCCAGCCACATCAGCTCGCCCATTATATTGATATGCGAGTGATAATTTTCGCGGTGCACACGCAGGGCATAACGGCTGTTGCTGGTCTGGACAAGAAATGTTGCGTTTTCTGAACGGCAGAGCAGGTGCAGGGTTCCCTGCATTTCCGGGGGGTATTGCTGCAACGCCTGCCGTGCCAGTTGCGTTACGGCCTGATCGCTGAGCGAGTCATTTTGCTGAAGTGCCATATTCCCCCCTGCGTTGGGTATGGGTGCCAGTTTGTTCCATCGGCTGATGGGGGGGAGCAGCGCGATCATAACCGGCATCGCCTTTCATGCCCCGCAAGCAGTTGCTTCAAAACAGTTTTGCGGCGCGCGGCGGATGGTAAAAACAGATGCTCAGGCCAGAATGACTTTGGGCAAAATTTCTTTCAGCTCCTTCAGACATTGCAAATCCGAAGCTGCGGCATCGGTAATGAGCATGGAAATTTCGCGGGGTGAGGCGTAGTTTATCCGGCTGATAACGCCAAGCTTTGTGTGATCGGCGAGTATGCACAGCCTGCTGGCACGCTGGGCCATGCAGCGCGCCACGGCGGCTTCTTCCGGCAAAAAGCTGCTTGCCCCGTGGTGCGCATCCAGCCCCACGGGCGAAAGAATCGCCATATCTGCCCGCCAGCGCTGAATTTCTTCAATCACGCCCTCGCCGCAGGTCTGCTCCCGTCCGGCAAGAATGCGGCCTCCCACCAGCACCACTGTGCTGTCGTTTTTTTTATCTTCGTCCCTTTCACTCAAAATGATGGCGGCGCGCAGGCTGTTGGTAACGATGGTAAGCCCAGGCATGGTGCAGAGTTCCTCTGCCAGAGCCGTCGTTGTGGTGCCTGCGTCCATAAAAACCGTTTGCCCCTGTTGCAGTTGCAGCACCGTGGCGCGGGCAATGGCGCGTTTTTCCCGTTCCAGCCGGGTTCTGCGTTCTTTGAGTGACGGTTCGGACGTAGAGGAATCCAGCGCCACAAGCCCGCCGTGCACACGCCTTGCCGCGCCCTGATTTTCCAGCTCGATAATATCCCTGCGGGCTGTTTCCCGGGAAATTCCCAGCTCCTTGATGAGCCGCTCTGTGCTGATATGGCCGTTGACTGCTATGAGGGCAAGTATGCGGTGCAGGCGGGTTTCGCGCAGCATGTGTTTCAACCTTGTTAGATATGCGCTGACATTCCGGTCAGCATATAGCTTTTTTCTGCGCCTGCAATATGCATTTTTGTGCGTTTGTGCGTTTTGTTGTTGTAGCTGATGAAAGGACCCAAATTGCTGGGGTCGGGCATTATTGGTGGCCTGTGTCCAAAGGATGCCAGACCATGAAAATGCCCGGCAAAGCCATCAGGCCGCGTGGCTTGTCTCCCCAATGCTTTCAGAGGGCCAGAACCGCAGTGGACTGGGCGGTGGCGCCCGCTGAGGCAAGTTGCCCCTTGCGCGTCAGGCAATGAGCTTTTTTCAAAATTGTATTGCCAATAAGGCCGCATGCCCCTTTTTTTACGTGGATGCCTTGGTGTTTCATTGTATTAGTGTGTTTTTGTGTAAAAAGTTGATTAACAAAAATGTGCTAATCATTACAAAATTGTTTCATAATGCGGGCCGCTATCCTTCGCTCTGAATGTGAAAGTGTGCTGACTAAAAATATAAACTTAATATATTTTAATATATTATCAAATTTTTTTTCGCCTCTCCATCCTTTGGCTCGCAATTTGCTTAATGGCATTTCATGAGTCCAAGGCTAGGGCAGTAGCCTGAGTTAAGTGCATTTTTGAGGCGTAGGCGCTTGCGGTGAATAAACAGTTTTTGTTTTGAGGAGGTTAGTATGGAGAGGCGTGAGTTTTTGAAGACAGCGGGTATGGGCGCCACGGCGGCGGTTGCCGCCACAACTGGCATTATGGGGGCCACTGAGGCAAAGGCCGCCAAGGCTCCCATCAAGTGGCGCATGCAGACCTACGCGGGCGCGGCGCTTGCCGAGTTTGTCATCAAGCCGCAGATCGATGCCTTCAACAAGGCCGCCAATGGCGAAATGGTCATCGAACTTTACACCTCCGACCAGCTGATTCCCACCAGCGAGCTTTTCCGCGCTGTGCAGAACGGTACCATTGATGCCGTGCAGTGTGATGAAGACTCCATGTCTTCCCCTGCTGATGTGGCCATCTTTGGCGCGTACTTTCCCTTTGCCACCCGCTATTCGCTTGATGTGCCGGCTCTTTTTGAACACTGGGGCCTGAACGACATCTGGAAAGAAGCCTACGGCGAGATCAAGGGCGTTGAATGGCTTGGCTCTGGCTCCTGGGATCCCTGCAACTTTGCCACCACCAAGCCCATCCGCAGCCTTGCCGACCTGAAAGGCAAGCGCGTGTTCTCCTTCCCTACGGGCGGCAAGTTCATGAGCCAGTTTGGCGTGGTGCCTGTTACCCTGCCCTGGGAGGACATCCAGGTCGCCCTGCAAACCGGCGAGCTGGACGGCGTGTGCTGGTCGGGCATTACAGAAGACTACACCTCCGGCTGGGCAGAGCAGTGCAAGTATTACCTCACCAACAACATCTGCGGCGCGTGGATCGGTTCGTACTTTGCCAACAGCAAAAAGTGGGCTGAAGTGCCGGAACACCTCAAAACGCTGTTCAAGCTCACCTGCGACAGCTCCAACTATTTTCGCCAGCACTGGTACTGGTGGGGCGAAGCTCACTACCGTGCCACCGGCGGCAAGATGGAACTGACCTCCATTCCCGATGCTGAATGGGGCACTGTTGAAGAGGCCGCCCACAAGTTCTGGGACGAAACAGCCCAAAAAAGCCCGCGCTGCGCCAAGGTTGTGGATATCCTCAAAAAGTACAATGCCGAAATGGCTGTTGCGGGCCGTCCGTACCGTTATTGATTGCAAACCCTGTGGGGGCAGAACCTTCCGTCTGCCCGATGTGCCGCCGTCAGAAACACCCGGCGGCGGCGCATCAAAGCCTGCCCCAGTTAAACCGGGCGGCAGGAAATTTGCGGAATAAGGGTTTGGGAGGAGAGCGTCATGCCAAACTGGATCAAGCTGTTTGTCAAATATGTGGATGCGGTTAACCGTCTGGTGGGGCGGGGGGTTCTTTATCTTGTATTCGTCATGATGGGCATTTTGCTCTATTCGGCCATATCCCGTTACTGTTTTGATGCACCGGTTATCTGGGGCGTGGAAATGGCCCAGTTCACCATGGTGGCCTACTACATCCTTGGCGGCGGTTTTGCCCTGCTTACCAATTCGCACGTGCGTATGGATGTGTTCTATGGCCGCTGGAAGTGGAGAAAGCAGGCAAAGATGGACGTGATCACGTCTGTTTTTTTGGTCGCGTACCTTGCCCTGCTGTTCTATGGCTGTGTTTCAAGCACATGGTATTCCATAGAGTTTGACCAGCACAACAATTCTGCCTGGGCTCCTGCCCTGGCCCCCATTAAAATCATCATGGGCATTGGCATTTTTCTTACGCTGTTGCAGGCCTTTTCGGAATTTTTCAAGGCGCTGGCGCGCTCGCGCGGCCTGCTGCTGGGCGAGGAAGTTCCCGAGCGTCTTATTGTAGAAAGCGGCTATGTGGAACCAGAAGCGGAGCCTCAGCTTGTTGGTGTTGTGGCTGATCCGGTTGCTTCGCCGCAGGTTCTTGCCCCGGCGCAAGCGCTGGGTGGCTCGCGGTAACGCCCCAATTTCCATTTTCCAGCTCCGGCGTATGCGAGCGCCGTAAAGGACGCGAGGACATGTTCGATCTTACGTTCACTCTTTCTCACGAGGGCATTGCCCTGATGCTCTTCGCATCCATGGGCATGCTCATGCTCACCGGGCAGCGGGTGTTTGCGGCCATCGGCTTCACCGGAGCCATCGCGGCCCTCTTTCTGTGGGGTACCGGCGGTTCGCAGATGGCGTTCAACGCCAGCATCACGCTGATGAAGTGGTTCCCCATGATCACGCTGCCCCTGTTTATCTACATGGGCTACATGCTCTCGGAATCGGGCATCGCCAACGATCTTTACCGCATGTTCCACGTCTGGATGGGACCTTTGCCCGGTGGCCTTGCCATAGGCACGGTCATTCTGATGGTGGCCATTTCCGCCATGAACGGCCTGAGCGTTGCGGGCATGGCCATCGGCGCAACCATCGCCATGCCGGAAATGCTCAAGCGCGGGTATGACAAGCGCATGGTTTCGGGGGTTATTCAGGCAGGCAGCTCGCTGGGCATCATGATGCCGCCAAGCGTTGTTATGGTGCTCTACGGCATGATCGCCCGCCAGCCTGTCAGCAGCCTCTGGATGGCCGGCATCGGCCCAGCCCTTATGTTTGCGGTGATACTCATTGGCTACATCGTCATTCGCTGCAAGCTCAATCCCGCCATGGGCCCTGCGCTGCCCAAGGAAGAACGCGAATCCATCACCTCGGCGGAAAAGTGGAAGAGCCTCTGGGCTGGCCTGCTGCCGCTTGCCATTATTTTTTCTGTGACCGGCGCGTTCATGACCGGCATCACCAGCCTGGTGGAAAGCTCCGCCGTGGGCGCTCTGGTGGCGACCATCGCCGCGCTGGTCAAGGGGCGGCTTACGGCCAGGGTGATGCGCGTGGTTCTGGTGCAGACCCTCAGCGTGAGCTGTATGTTCATGTGGATCATCATGGCTGCCCTGTGTTTCAGCTCTGTTTTTGACGGCCTTGGCGCAGTGCATGCCATCAAGAAGCTCTTCATCGACGGCTGGAACCTCAGCCCCTGGGGCGTGCTTATCGTCATGCAGCTTTCGTATCTTTTCATGGGGATGTTTCTTGACGATACGGCCATGCTGATCATTGTGGCCCCGCTGTATATTCCGCTGGTCAAGGCGCTGGGTTTTGACCCCATATGGTATGGCGTGCTCTACACCATCACCTGTCAGATCGCCTACATGACTCCGCCATTCGGGTACAACCTCTTTTTGATGAAGGCCATGGCCCCAAAGGGGGTTACGCTAAACGACATCTACGCCTCCATTGTGCCAATGGTCATAATAATGCTGGTGGGGCTGGTGCTGGTTATGGTCTTCCCTGATATTGCCATGTTCCTGCCCAGAACATTCCTGTAGCAGAGGCTGACAGCATGAATGCCCACAGCACCCTGCGCGAAATCCTGGCCAAGGCGTCGCCCCTCAGATCGGGCGACGTGCTGGCCGGGGTGGCGGCCGCCAACGACGAGGAACGCGTGCGCGCCCAGATGGTGCTGGCCGATGTGCCCCTCAAACGCTTCCTGAACGAGGATGTGGTGCCCTATGAAAAGGACGAGATCACCCGCCTCATTCTTGACAGCCACGATGCTGCGGCCTTTGCGCCCATAAGTTCCTTTACCGTGGGGCAGTTCCGCGACTGGCTGCTGACCGATGCCGCCAATGCAGAAAGCCTTGCGGCGCTGACGGCGGGCATCACTCCGGAAATGGCCGCAGCCGCCAGCAAACTCATGCGGTTGCAGGATCTCATACTGGTGGCGTCCAAATGCAGCGTGGTAACGCGCTTTCGCAACACCATAGGATTACCGGGGCATTTTTCCGTCCGTTTACAACCAAATCACCCTACGGACGATGCGCGGGGAATTCTGGCATCAACCATTGACGGGCTGTATTACGGCTCCGGCGATGCGGTTATCGGCATCAATCCGGCTTCCGACAGTCTGGAGAACATCGCAAGGCTCCTGTGCCTGCTGGACGAGCTCATTGCGCGCTATGAAATACCCACCCAAAGCTGCGTGCTGACCCACGTAACCAATGCCGTGGAGCTTATCCGCAGGGGGGTGCCGCTGGATCTGTGTTTTCAGTCAATAGCAGGAACAGAAAAGGCCAACGCCAGTTTTGGCATAGACCTTTCCCTGCTGGCAGAAGCGTGGCAGGCAACGCTTGAGCTTGGGCGCGGCACCGTGGGCGATGATGTGATGTATTTTGAAACAGGGCAGGGCAGCGCCCTCTCTGCCAACGCCAATTTCGGGGTCGATCAGCAAACGCTGGAATGCCGCGCCTACGCCGTGGCCCGCAGGTTCCGTCCATTGCTGGTGAATACCGTGGTGGGATTTATCGGGCCGGAGTATCTGTTCAATGGCAAGCAGATTATCCGCGCCGGGCTGGAAGACCATTGCTGCGGCAAACTGCTGGGCCTGCCTATGGGCGTGGACATCTGCTACACCAACCATGCCGATGCCGACCAGGACGACATGGATGCCCTGCTGACCCTGTTGGGCGCGGCTGGCTGCAATTTTATCATGGGTATCCCCGGTGCGGACGACATCATGCTCAATTATCAGTCCACCTCGTTCCACGATGCGGCCTATCTGCGCAAGCTGCTGGGCAAGCGGCCTGCACCGGAGTTTGAGGCGTGGCTTGAAAGCATGGGCATTCACGATGATGTCGGTGCATTGCTGCCACCGGCCGGCGCGTTGCGCGGGCTTGAGCAGCGCGTCAGGCAGGCCACATAGAGCCTTTTGCGGTGCGGGTTTCCCCAAAATCCGCGCAGAGCAGACTTGAACTGTCCCAAAGGATGTTGCCATGAGCGTCATGAAGCAGGAGTATTTGCCAGCATCAGCGGCAACAGTTTTGGAAGACCCGTGGGCCGATCTGAAACGCTATACGGATGCCCGCATTGCCCTTGGGCGTTGCGGCGTCAGCCTGCCGCAGACGGAGTGGCTGCGGTTTCGGCTGGCGCATGCCAGAGCACGCGATGCCGTGCTGACGCCTTTTGACAGGGCAGGCGTGCGCTCAGATATTGAAAGTGCAGGGTTGCGCTGCCTTGAGCTTGCAAGCGCCGCTGCAAGCAAGGAGGATTTTCTGGCAAGGCCCGACAAGGGGCGGCGACTTTCGGAAGCCTCACGCGAGCTGCTTGCAAGCCAGTACGCAGGGGCTGACAATCAGGGGGCGGACATTTGTCTTGTTATCAGTGATGGGCTTTCGGCCCGCGCTGTGCATGAAAACGCGGCCCCCTTTGCCCGGCTTTTTCTGGCCAGCGCGGCAGATGCCGGCTATAGCGCAACCCCCGTGGCTCTGGTGGAGTTTGGGCGGGTTGCCGTGGCGGACGAAGTGGCGTCGCTCATGAAGGCAAGGCTGGTGGTGATTCTTATTGGTGAACGGCCGGGGTTGAGTTCGCCCAATTCTCTGGGAGTTTATCTGACCTATGCGCCCTTTCCAGGTTGCACCGATGAAGCGCGGAATTGTATTTCAAATGTGCGGCCTGCGGGCCTGAGCATTGAAGAAGGCGTGCGCAAACTGTGCTATCTGGTGCAGGGGGCCTTTGCGCGGCAATTGACCGGGGTGAACCTCAAGGACGACATGCCCGCAACGTACTTGCCCTTTGGTAAGGATACTACTGCGATTGCATAGGATTTTTATGTTCAGTGGGTAAACTCTCACCGTGCTCATAGCACAACAGCCGGGCTGCACAAGGCAGCCCGGCTGTTGTTGTATACCGGTATGCGAGAGCCTTCTTAGGCGTCGCGTTCTTTCTTGAAAACAATGAGAGGGCAGTTTTTGCACACGGCTGCGCCGGGGAAGGGTTCGCCAAGGCGGGTGATGGACGCGCCGCCCTTGTTGGTGACGCGGTCTTCAAGGCGCTTCACCAGAGCTTCCATGTGTTCGCCAGGTATGGCCACGTTGATTTCGCCCCGTTCCGTCTTGCCGGAATTGTAGCTGCCGCTGCATGCGAGGTACAGGTTCGCCTGCTTGGTGTTCAGCGTGTAGACATTGCCGGAGCAGACGGCTGAGTTGACGCTCATGGAGGGATGGAAGTTGTCGATCCGCTGGGTTGCCATCCAGTCGCCAATGATGTGGTAGGCCTGCATGGTATCGCACACAAAGTGCACCACATCGGGCTGGGTGGTGGCTGCCGCAAGCGGGCTCACGGCTATGGCCAGCAGATTGGCCGGAACCTGCGGCTTGGCTTCAAGCACCTTGCGGGCATGGTCGGCATCGGCGCAGTACTTGAGGTGGCTTTTGATTTCGGGTTCGTCCAGCTCTTTCCAGCCGAACACAAAACTAGCATTGGTACAGCCCATCTTGTCGCGTTCTACAATGACTGTAATACCTTCCATACGCGCACCGACTTCGCTCTGGCAGAAGGTCAGCGGCTTCATGGGAGAGTAGTGGGGCTGATTTTGCTTGAAAGAATCAAGCTCCTGCTGGTCGTAGAAATATTTGATTGCAACGGGTGCATGAATGAGGCGCAGCTCACGCATCAACGTTTCACTAAGCTTTTCAAATGTGTTCATATAATCCTCTGGTCTAGATGCTATTATACAAGAGTTCATTGTTACGGCTTATTTTTTATTTCTTTATGCCGTTTATGTCAATATAATCCCACTAATTTCACAAGTGGTATAATTGCCCCTTGTTTTGTTTTATTCTTAAAATTAATCATTATAAAACAGCATGTTATGCCTGGTGTTTTTTTGAGCTACCAACTTTTTTTCATAATTAGATTGTGAAAGTTATTATTTTCATATGGTTACGTGTTCATGATTTTTCTTGATTGGCGCGGATTTTCTGTCCATTTGCGGAAGCTCAGCGGCGGCAATGTCTGCCTTGCTGTGCAAAAAATGGCGAGCAGTTTTATCATAAGGGGCAGGGTTGGAATTACCGCGCAGTCGGCCGCCTCATATAAAACACCAGCCCAGCTGCTTTGCGCAGCCGGGCTGGTGTTTGTGGGCATAAGGTATGAGCGCCTCCCGCGTGGAGGAGTCATTGTTTCTGGTGGGGATCAGGCCACTGCTTCCACGCTCTGGGCAGCGGCGGTGGTCTGGCTCACGCTCTGGTAGGCACTGTTGGCAATGGCTGACAGAAAACTTTGGGCCATGGCGGTTCGGCTTGCGCTGGTTTGGTCTGTTCCCATTGCTTCGCGTTGCTTTTCAAGCGCGGTGGCAAGCTCGTCAGCAGAAACGGAGCCATCCTGGTTCACATCCATGGAGTCGAACACTGACTGACTGAGACCTGTCTCATCAACGCTCAGGCCGTCACTGCCATCGCTGTCCAGGCTCGAGAAAAGTTTGGAAGCCACGTGGGATGATCCGTTCTGACCAGACGAAGCAGACTGCCCCTGTGTGGGAGGTGGCGGGGGCATCTGGCCGTTCATGATGGAAGACAGCAATGTTTTTGCGTCCATTTCGCCTGATGAGTTCTGCTCGCTGGACTGGTTTTGCGGATTCTGGGAGTTGTTGTTCATGGCTTCGCGCTGTTTTTTTAGCGCTGCAGTCAGTTCATCGGCAGAAACGGAGCCGTCCTGATCGGTGTCCATGGAGTCAAACACGGATTGGCTGAGGCCCGTTTCCTCGGCGCTCAGGCCGCCGCTGCCGTCACTGTCCAGCGAAGAAAAGAGTTTGGACGCAAGATCGTCACCCTTGCCGCCGCGCACTGCGCCCTGCATGCCGCCGGAAACCTGCCCGCTCATGATGGCGGAAAGCAGATCCTTGGCAGTGGGCTGGGTTGACGCGGCTGTTTGCGCGGCCTGGCTCTGCCCCATCTGCATGCTGGTGAACATGGCGTTGCGTTGGGTTTCGATGGCTTTTTGCAGTTCAGTCTGCGAAACGGCTCCATCACCATCGGTATCAAGTTTGTTGTAGAGTTCGCCGCTTAGCCCTGTTTCATCAAGGCTCAACAGGCCATTCCCGTCTGAATCTAGATCCCCGAAAAGCTTGCCTGACAGATTGTCCTGCGATTGCGCCTCGCTGGAGCCTTTCATCTGCGCAAGCATCTTCTCCCAATAGGAGGAAGAGGATGATGATAACGCACTGACGCTCATACTGTCTCCCAGTCCTTGCGGACATTGTCGTCAACGCCTGCAATCCACTGCGGGCGAAGCCGAATACTGTAAGCGCACCTCCCTGTGTCGCGTATCAGCCGGGGAAAAATTTTCCCAATCTGATTCTGCAAAAAACATTCCTTTTGTTTGAGGGAAAAATCTGCCGCAATCCTGCTTTTTTCGCGTCAGAAGCCAGTATGCGGCGCTGGAAAAAATGAAAAACCGCCGCATCATTTGATGCGGCGGTAGGGAGTGCAGCGGGGGCTTATGGGGTCAGCGGATTTTTGCTGGTGAAGAAGCCTCAGCGGAAGTGGCCGTGGCAGGGCCGCTGTCCACATCGCTGTCCACCCGCAGGCGCAGGGGAGGAACCTCTTGCGGAACCAGAGATGCATTACGCAGTGCCTTGTCGACCCGCTGGGAAAAACTTTCAAGGCTGAAGCGGGCCTCCCCCACAACAGGCGGCGCTGTTACCAGAGCCGCAGTTGCCTTGTGGGTTCTGGCCGGATCGGTGAGCTGGGGGATGGTCAGGCCGCCCACAGGCTGCGGCGGATCAACAAAGGGGTCATGCAGGGCTTCCAGCGACTGGGCAAAAAAGCGCACGCGCACTTCTTTTTTACCGCCCATATTCCACAGCTCAAGCATAAGGACTGATCCTGGCGGGGTGGAGTCATCGGGGTAGCCGGGCAACTGCCAGTGCACTCCCAGCAATTCGCCCACATTGGCAAGGTTGGTGTCGTGCCCCACAAAAACAACTAGGGAAGCCGCGTTGCAGCGTTGATCCCTGTGGGTGCCGTCAAGGGCCGCAGCCATTTCTGAAAGCAGCGATGCCCCCTTGAAAAGAGCCACAACCGGAGAGCGGTTCACAGTGTTGAACACGCTTGTATGCACGGGCAGCACTTCACGCAGAACGTGCGCGTCCACCTGGCCCCACCCGGCAGAAATTTCAGGCCACTGGGCGTATTCCAGCAAAAAAATTTCCGCCATGCTTGATGCGGTTGCCAGTGCGCCGGAAAGCCCTGCGCCCTTGCCGTCAGCATCAACGCTCACAGAATTGGGCAGGTCTGCGAGCCCGCAGGTGGGCGGCAGATTGTAGCGCGCGCACAACGTTGGGGCCACGGGAGCGCTCAGGTGCTGGATGTGTGTCAAGGCTCCTGCATTGTCCTCATGCAGCCGATCAAGATCGCCCCCGGCCGTGCCCATGATGCTTGCGGCAACCGAGGCGGGATCAAAACGCTGAAAACCCGCCTGCACGGGATGAAAAAGCGGATCGGGCGTCTGGCTTGAAACGGCATAGGTCTGCCCGCCCCCCCGACAGAGGCCATCAAGCAGGGCTTTGGCTGTTGCCCTGGTGCGCTGATCTACATCGGCGCGCACAAATACCTTGCCGGGCGGCGGACAGGCGCTGTCGGGCAGCAGACCAAAATTCAGCATTTGCCCGCGCATGTCTTCCCACATGGCGGTTACCAGCCGCGCACCACGCGGCGTGAGGAAACCCCTCGGCGCAGGCCACTGGGGCCAGTTGCGGGTACTCCACTGCGAAAGCGTATCGGGAGCCTGCGTGGGCGAGCGCACCCCGTGGCGGGAAAGCGCTACAACTTTCATAAGGCGGGGTTGTTCGTCCCCCTGCTGCGCCGCAATGCCAGATAGGGGCAAATGGCAGAGCAGTGCGCAGGCAAGGCAGACAGTGATTAGGCGTGGTGCAGTGCGCATGCGTTCTCCTTGATGGAGGGTACCATAGCCATAAAGGCCTGCGCGGGCAACGCCGATTTGCATGCGGGAAGGCTGCCGGCCCTGCGCCAGTGCAAATTTTACCCGCCTCACGGGGCGTAATTGCTTGCACAGTGCGGGGCTTGTTATTATGCTTATTCTTTGCGGCAGAGCTTGGCTCTGGCTGCTTCGTGCGTAACCTTTTTGGGCTTCTTTCCCGTCAGGGAGCGGAGCGTAATCCAGATATCGAGGCGTATAATGCCCATTGCCGTTCCACGCGTTGGCGTAGAAGACAAACCTCTTGTTCAGGATGTTCGCGTAGAAGACCTTTCAGCGCTCGTCATCCGTTCGGCCACGGTACGCGACGTGCACGGCATGTCTGCGCTTATCAACCATTATGCGTCATCCAACGTCATGCTGGCGCGCGGGCCGCAGTACCTCTATCAGCATATTCAGGACTACATGGTTGCCACGGCTCCCTCGGCTGACGACGGGCATGAGGTTGTGGTGGCCTGCGGCGCTGTGCATGTGCTGTGGGAAGACCTGGCGGAAATACGTTCGGTGGCGGTTCACCCCCTGTGTCAGGCGCAGGGCTTTGGCAAAAGGCTGGTGGCCGCGCTGGTTGACCGATGTCGCTATCTCGGCTTGCCGAGGGTTTTTGCCTTTACTCTGGCTGCGCCGTTCTTTTCCAAGTGTGGCTTCAGCGAGTTTAAGCGCGATGATATGCCCGCCATTGTGTGGGTTGAATGCAGTAAATGCCCCAAGTTTTACTGCTGTGACGAAATTGGAATGATACTCGAATTATAGTTTTCAACCTGCGGCATAATCGCAGGGATTCACACTGTCTGCAAAGGGTGGGAATGCGTCATGAGCAACAGGCTGTATCACCGGGATTTTCTGAAAGAAATAGACTTCACGCCGGAAGACCTCACGTATCTGCTGGATCTGGCGGCCCAGCTCAAGCAGGCCAAAAAGGTCCGGCGCGAGCCGAAGTTTCTGCAAGACAGAAATATTGTCATCCTTTTTGAAAAGGATTCCACGCGTACCCGCTGTTCTTTTGAAGTGGCAGCCTATGATCAGGGCGCGCGCGTGACCTATCTTGGCCCCTCCGGCTCGCAGATGGGCAAAAAGGAATCCATGGCCGATACCGCCCGTGTGCTTTCCCGCTTTTATGATGGTATTGAGTATCGCGGTTATGAGCAGGCGAGGGTAGAGGCTCTGGCAAAACACGCTGGCGTGCCTGTATGGAACGGCCTCACCAACGAATGGCACCCCACGCAGTTTTTGGCCGACATGCTGACCATGCGCGAGTGCTGCGAAAAACCTTTGAATCAACAAACACTGGCATATCTTGGGGATGCACGTTATAATATGGGCAATTCCCTGATGGTTGGTTCGGCCCTGCTTGGGCTGGATTTCCGTTCTGTTGCTCCCAGGGCTTTGTGGACATCGGACGAAGTTTTTGAACTGGCCCTCCACATAGCCAAGAGCACTGGCGCGCACATTATGCGCACGGAAAGCGTGGCCGAAGGCGTTAAAGACTGCGACTTCCTCTCCACTGATGTCTGGGTGTCCATGGGCGAGCCTGATTCCGTATGGAAAGAGCGCATTGATCTGTTGACGCCGTATCGCGTGGACGCGGCAGCAATGGAACTGACGGGCAATCCCCAATGCAAGTTTTTGCATTGTCTGCCAAGCTTCCATAACCGTGATACCGCAGTTGGCGAAGACATTTATCAGCGCTTTGGCATTGAATGCATGGAAGTGAGCGATGAAGTCTTTGAATCGCCGCGCAACATGGCTTTTGAAGAGGCGGAAAACCGCCTGCACACCATCAAGGCCGTCATGGTCGCTACCATGGCTGAAGGCCCTCTGGTGTTCAACGCCTGATCCCGCATCTCCTCCGGCGCTGACCGGGGGAGAGTGTAGATGTTTGAGACAGCCGTTACGGCTGGCAGCAAGCGCCCTTGCAGCACAATGCCATGTTTTTAGCATGGCTGCGCCGCAGGGGCGCTTGTGTTTTTTTGGGGGGGCAGCCCACAGCCAACGCCGCTATCTATTATTCCCGCTAGTTGCTCTGAAAAACAGTCTGGTCAGGTTTTGCCTGCATTTTCTAGAAATCACCAATGTGAGCAGAAAAACACGGCTGTTTTGCCGATTGGCAATTGGGCCATAAATCAGAATGTTAAAATATTAGCGTTTTGCTAAGAATTATTCTTTGAACAATCAATGTAGGCAAATTAATCAAATATGTTGACGCAAAAATGTACATAGATTAACTCTAATAAAAATAATATGTGCAAAGAATGTAAGGAGGGGGGAAGTTTTTTTATGTTGTGAGGAAGTTATCAAGAGTGAAGTTTTTCACAACTCGCAATGTAGTGGGGCAAAGAAGATGAGTACACTTGTTTTTTGTTGTGTAGCACTGCCGTTTATTATGGCGCTTGTGCTGTATTTCACGCAAAGCAGCAGCGCTCGCAAGCTGATAGTGCCTGCAGCGGTCACAGTCATGGCGGTGGCAGCCGTGATCCTGGGAGCGAACGGCGCTTTTCGGCTTGAGATAGACACCATCTTTGGTCTGTCTGCCGACTCTGTGTTCAGCGTGCTGGACTTGCTGTTGCTGGTTTACATTCTTGGCATAGGTTGGAAGCTGGGCAGCCGCCTGATTATGGGCATGACCCTGCTGCAACTGATTGGTCTGTTATACCTTAAATTTGTTCTTCCCGGGCATGAAGTGCCCATCACTGCCTTTGTGGCAGACGGCCTGTCGCTTATCATGGTGATCATCATCAGCGTGGTTGGCGGGCTTATTACCATTTACGGCATGGGCTACATGGATCTGCACGAAGAGCATCTGCATCTGCGTGTTTCGCGCCAGCCCAGATTTTTTGCCATTATTTTCTGCTTCCTCGGTGCCATGAACGGCCTGGTGCTCTGCAACAATCTTTCATGGATGTTTCTGTTCTGGGAAATCACAACGCTGTGTTCCTTCATGCTCATAGGGCATGACCAGACAGACGAGGCCAAGGCCAATGCCCAGCGCGCATTGTGGATGAACGTTCTGGGCGGTCTGGCCTTTGTTTCGGCCATGCTGTTTATTCAGAAGAGCCTTGGAACGCTTTCGACCGAGCTCGTGCTGCAAAAGATGACCTCGATGGACGTAAAGAACACGGCCATTCTCTTGCCTTTTGCGTTCTTCTGTCTGGCGGCCTTTACCAAGTCGGCGCAGGTTCCGTTCGAGAGCTGGCTGTGCGGTGCAATGGTTGCACCAACGCCTGTTTCGGCTCTGTTGCACTCGGCTACCATGGTCAAGGCGGGCACTTACCTGCTGTTGCGCATGGCTCCGGCCTTTGCGGGAACCACCATGTCCACCATCGTGGCCCTGTTCGGCGCATTTACCTTTGTGGCCACATGTATTCTTGCGGTCAGCCAAAGTAATGCAAAAAAGGTTCTGGCGTATTCCACAATCGCCAACCTCGGGCTTATCATCGCCTGTGTGGGCATCAATACCGCTGCATCCATGATGGCGGCAACGACCATCATCATTTACCACTCCGTATCCAAGGGCCTGTTGTTCATGTGCGTCGGCGCCATTGAACAGCGCATTGGTTCGCGCGATATCGAAGACATGCGCGGCCTCTACGGTATAATGCCCCGCACGGCCATTATCACGGTGATCGGCATTTTTACCATGATGCTGCCGCCCTTTGGCATGCTCATAGGCAAGTGGATGGCCATAGAAGCCATTGCCCGCGCCACTCAGGCCATGACGCCCATCGTTTTCTTTGTGGCGCTTGGCTCGGCCTTTACCGTGCTCTTCTGGGCGCGCTGGGCCGGTGTACTGGTGTCGTCCTCCAAGATGCACGAGCATGCGGCTCACGGTAATCCCAAGCCCTCGGTCATGTTTGCGCTGCGTTCGCTGTGCGGGCTTGCCGTGGTGTTTTCGTTCATTTCGCCCCTGGTGCTGAAGACCTTTGTGGAGCCTTCTGTTTCGGGTGTTTACGCGCGCTTTAACTTGCAGACTGAAGGCTTTATTCCCGGCGCAACCCTGACCAGCGCAGAAGGCTATGTGTGGATTTACCTGCTGTTCATTCTGCTTGGTCTGGGCGTGTGGTTTGCATGGCGGGAAGCCCGCAGAACACCAGAGTCTGCCCATGCACAGCCGTATTTTTCGGGCCTGGCGGCAGAAAAGAACGGCGTGGTTGGCTTCAAGGGCCCCATGAATGTGTTTGAGCCAGTGCGCGTGGCCAACTTCTATCTTTGCCAGTATTTTGGCGAGAGCAAGATCACGCGGGCCATCGACATGATTTCCATTGCATTCCTGGTCGTTCTGGTAGGAGGTCTGCTCTAATGCTCACCATCTTCAGTGCCATCGGCGGGTTGATCCTGTCGCCCCTGGTGGGCGGCCTGCTTACCGGCCTGGATCGCCGGATCACGGCGCGCCTTCAGTCGCGCATTGGGCCGCCCCTGCTACAGCCCTTTTACGACATCTTAAAACTGCTGGGCAAACAGCCCCAGGTTACCAATGCCTGGCTGGTGTTCAGCGCTTATATCACGCTGATTTCATCGGCGCTTGCTCTGCTGATTTTCTTCATGGGCGGGGATTTGCTGCTGCTGTTCTTCGTGCTCACAGTGGGCGCGGTGTTTCAGGTGGTTGGCGCCATATGCGTACCTTCGCCTTACAGCAACGTGGGCGCGCAGCGCGAGCTGTTGCTCATGCTTGCCTATGAGCCTATCCTGATCCTGGTGTTCGTTGGCTTTGCCATGTGCACGGGTTCGTTCTCCATTGCCGCAGTATTCCAGCTCGAGCAGCCGCTGCTGCTCAAGATGCCCCTGCTGTTTCTGGCGCTGGGTTACGCCCTGACAATCAAACTGCGCAAGTCGCCCTTTGATATCGCTGCCAGCCATCACGGCCACCAGGAACTGGTGCGCGGCGTACAGACCGAATATTCCGGCCCGTACCTTGCGCTGATTGAAATTGCCCACTGGTTTGATCTTGTGCTTATTCTTGGGCTGTGCGCCATGTTCTGGCACACCAGCTTTGTGGGAATGGCCGTTCTTGTGGGCGCCTCGCTGTTCACGGAAATTCTTATCGACAACATCACCGCCCGTCTGACGTGGCAGTGGATGGTGCAAAAGAAGTCTCTGCTGCTCGGCATGGGCCTGGCCCTGGTTAATCTTTTATGGCTGTACGTGGCGTAAGGAGGCCGGAATATGGGTTTCGTCGACAATATGATCAAGCGGAGCCGCCTGAAGTCTCCGTGGATAGTTCATTTTGACTGCGGTTCCTGCAACGGCTGCGACATCGAGGTGCTGGCCTGTCTGACGCCCATGTATGACGTAGAACGTTTCGGGGTGGTCAACGCGGGCAACCCCAAGCATGCCGACGTGCTGCTGGTTACAGGCACGGTGAACCACCGCAACCAGCATGTGCTCAAGCAGATATACGAACAGATGCCTTCGCCCAAGGCCGTGGTTTCCATCGGAGCCTGCAACCTTTCCGGGGGCGTGTTCAAGGATACCTATAATGTGCTGAACGGTGCGTACAATATCATTCCTGTTGATGTGTTCGTGCCCGGCTGCCCGCCCAAACCCGAGGCCATCATTGACGGCGTGGTGCAGGCCCTTGGCGTGCTCAAGGCCAAGATGGGCCTTGGCCCCGAGCCTGTGCCCACCTTTATGCCGGGCGATGAGGACGGCACTCCCGACATGACGCCGCAGGCGGAGTCCGCGCCGGAAGAAGCCCCCGACAAGCCACAGCAAAACGCGGGTTAACCCGGAAAGGATAGAGCCATGTTTTTTGAAGCCAAGGAAGTGACGCCGCAAACGCTGCTTTCAGAAGTGCAGCAGCTTGCCAACGCCAAATACCGTTTTGTGACCATGTCGCAGACCGTCATGGACGAAAACACGCTGCGGCTTTTCTATCACTTTGACGTAAACCTCACCATGTCCGACCTGCGCCACAACGCCGAGCTGTGCGTGTGGGAACCCACGGACGCCAAGGGCATGGTGCATCTGCGCATGGATGTGAACAAGAACGACGCCATCCCCAGCATCACGCCCGTATATTTCTGCGCTGTCCTCGTTGAGAACGAAACGCAGGATCAGTTCGGGGTGCATTTTGCTGATCTGCCCCTGGATTACCAGGGGGCCATGTATCTGGAGGGCGAAGTCACCCACGCGCCGTACTTTACCATGACCACGGTCCGGCGGCCCGCCGCCAAGGCCGAGGCCGCCAAGGATGACACGGCCAAAGGAGAGAAGGCATGAGCAACCGCACAACCGTGATTCCTTTCGGGCCGCAGCATCCCGTACTGCCCGAGCCGTTGCACATCAAGTTTGTGGTGGAAGATGAAACCGTGGTCGGGGCCGTGCCCCAGCTTGGTTTTGTCCATCGCGGGCTTGAAAGCCTTGTGCGGCTCAAGGACTACAATCAGATGGTCTTTGTGGTCGAGCGCATCTGCGGCATCTGCTCGTGCATCCATGCCAACTGCTACTGCAACGCCATTGAAGACATGATGGGTATTACAGCGCCGCCGCGTGCGCAGTTTTTGCGGGTTATCTGGTCAGAACTGCACCGGATACACTCCCATATGCTGTGGCTCGGCCTGTTTGCCGACTCGTTTGGCTTTGAAAGCGTGTTCCAGCAGTTCTGGCGTATCCGCGAGCATGTCATGGACATCTGCGAAGCCACGGCGGGCAACCGCGTTATTCTTTCGGTCAACGTGGTTGGCGGCGTGCGCCGCGACCTCAGCCCCGATCAGATCCGCTGGATGCATGGCCGTCTGGATGAACTGGAAAAGGGCATGCGCGAGCTTACCCGCACCATGCTTGACGACTACACCGTGCAGGAACGCACACGCGGCATAGGCACTCTGAGCAAGGACGATGCACGCCTGCTGGGCGCCGCCGGCCCCACCCTTCGCGGCAGCGGCTGGGAAATCGACGAACGTATGCACGGCTACGCCGCCTACAAGGATCTCAACTTCATTCCCGTGGTTGAAAATGACGGTGACTGCTACGCCCGCTCCAAGGTACGCTTTTATGAAGTGCTGCACTCCATAGAGCTTATCCGCGAGGCCTTGAACCGCCTGCCCGAAAGCGAGCTGACCGTAAAGGTCACCGGCAACCCCGAGGGCGAATCGGTCTTTCGTGTGGAGCAGCCCCGCGGCGAGCTGTTCTATTACATCCGGGCCAACGGCACCAAAAATCTGGAGCGCATGCGCGTGCGTACGCCCACCTTTGCCAACGTGCCGCCCCTGCTGCACATGCTGCCGGGCTGCAAACTGCCCGATGTGCCGGTTATCGTGCTGAGTATCGACCCGTGCATCTCCTGCACAGAGAGGTAGCCCATGTATATGCTCCCAAACGTGCTGCGCAATCTTTCGGGCAAGCCAGCCACGAGGCTGTATCCTCTGGAAGAACGCGAACCCTTCCCCGCCTATCGCGGCGTGATCACCAACGAGGTTGAAAAGTGCATATTCTGCAATTCCTGCGCAAGAGTATGCCCAACCGATGCCATCACCGTGGATGCAAAAGCCGGAAAGTGGAATTATGATCCCTTCCTGTGCGTGTACTGCTCCGCGTGTGTGGAAAAGTGCCCTACAAAATGTCTGCATCAGGTTCCAGTGCACCGCAAACCTTCCATCAGCAAGTTTGTAGTGCACCGCACCGGAACCCCGCGCGTCAAGAAAGCCAAGGCCGAGGCCAAGGACGTGGAAGATACGGAAAAATAACTGAAAAAGCGAAGGGCCTGCAAAGGCCCTTCGCTTTTAACAAATACTGGTTTCTTGTTTTCGCTCTTGTTGATCTTGCCTGCACTCTCACCCCGTCTATTTGCCGGACGGGGCAGGCGGCGCGTTTTTCCGGTTATGGAGATTCGCGCCGCCTTTTGTGTGTGCCGTGTGGTGCACGCCGACCCGTTGTGAGCCAGCCTGCGCGCCCATTTCTGCGCACCGGGGGCAGATGCCCGTCAGTTCCACGGTGTCGCCCTGTAGCTGAAAGCCCTGCTGCTGCATGGTGGAAAAGATGGTCTGATACAGAGTGGGATTGTTCACCTCGCGGCTCTTGCGGCAACCGGGGCATACCAGCATGAACACGGGCGCATGCTTTTTGTGGCAGGTTTCCGCGCAGGCCACAAAGGCATTGAGCGAGCCGACTTTGTGCACAAGGCCCTGATTGAGCAGAAATTCAAGCGTTCTATAGACGCTTGCAGGCGTGAGGGCCTTGGAGGATTTGCCGCGCAGGGCATCAAGAATGTCATAGGCCTTAACGGGTTCCTGAGCCTGTTGCAGATAGGCAAGCACCATGCGCCGCAAGGGCGTAAGCCGCAGAGTGTGACCCATGCGCGGCTGGTCTGCCTGACAGCACGATGTTTCTGCCTGGCAACAGGCAGGTTCAGCCTGATCAGTTGTTTTCGTCTTCCACATAGGGTTCCACCGCCTCAGCCTTGATGCGGTATCCCGCATCGCCGATGTCGCTTTCTGTTTTCTCGATTTCAAGCTTTCCGTATACCCACACGGTGTCCATCATCTGTATGCCGCGTGGTTTGTCCAGTGTGACGTAGATGATCTGGTTGGCCGGGGGCGGCGGCACGTGAATGCACGCGCCGAAATAGGGAACCAGCAAAAATTCTGCCAGTTCATCGCCACCCAGAAAATCAAGCGGAGCTACAAATCCGGCAATACGCACCAGCTTGCCGCCCAAAACCTTGTTGGCGGGCGCATTGCTCCACAGGGCCTGAAATTCTTTCAGGGCCTTGTCGGCTCTGGGGTCGTCATCGCTGAACTTGTCAAAATTGAACTTGTCAAAAACTTTTGCGGGATTCCATGATGGCGGAATCAGCTTGTCCCATGTGATTTCGGTGTATTTCCCGCTCTTTTTTGCGGTTGCGGCAGTGTCCGCATCTTCGCGCGAGGGCTGCCAGTGTTCGATTTTTTGCCGCTCGTAATCGTCAGTCAGGGCAAGGGCGGTTGCGCTGTGCCAGCCGCACAGCAATGCTGCCAGCATGCAGAGGATGCGCCCTGTGGTCGAGGCTGTTTTCATGGCAGGTTCCTTTATTATACAGAGGCGTTGAGGCCGTCAGCCAGACTCATGCGGTAGGCCCGCCATGCCGGGATAAGCCCGGCGGCAAAACCAGCGGCCACAATCCCGCCAAGCAAGCGCCATTCGGCGGCTGTGGGCAGAGTGAGCGCAAGGCTCAGCCCATAGCCCGAAGCCAGCACAGGGCCAAACACAGCCAGCAGGGCGGCAAGGGCGGCAGTTCCCGCCAGAGCGCCCGCAACGACCAGCAGCGTGCTTTCAAACGACAGAAGGGCCACAATATCCAGAGGACTTGCCCCTGCTGCGCGCAGCACGGCCAGCTCGCGCCGCCGTTCGCCCAGCCCTGCCAGAATGGCGGCCACAAGGCCAGCCAGCCCAGCCACAGTTACCAGCCAGGAGAGGACGCGCAAGGCATTTTCGCCCGAGCGCAGCAGGCTCCACAACTGATCCAGCGCCACCCCGGGCATAACAGCCATGAGGGCTTCCTGCTGGTCGGCGTTGATTTCCCTTTGGGCGGCAAAAACGCGGGCGCGGTTTTTCAGGCCAACCAGCACCGCCGTAATACTCTTGGGTGCAAGGCTGAACTTGGTTACCTGATCTGGCCGCACATGAAAACCCGGCACAGGCGCGCCGCCCTGCCAGTCGATGTGGATGGCCTCCATGGCGGCAAGGCTGATGTACAAAGCCCTGTCCACAGGGGTGCCTGTGGGTGCAAGAATACCACATACCGTAAAGGGCTTGTCCGTATGCTGGGCAAGGTGGGCGCTGCCCGAGCCGTGGCTGAGTACTAGTCTGTCGCCCAGCCTGTAGTGCTCTTTGCTGGCAACCTCCGCCCCCAGCACAACATCAAAGATGCCGTCAAAAGGCGTTCCCTGCGCCAGTTGCAGATGCATGCGCCTGCTGTATTGGTACTGGGTAAAAAAATCGCCCGTAGTGCCAACTACGGCAAATCCCTTGTGCGAATCGCCGAGCGACAGGGGGATAGTCCAGGCCACGTCCTTGCGCTGGGCAATGCGCTGGGCGCTGTCCCACCCCATGTTGTTGGTGCCCTTGCCCATGTGGAACACGGCATAGAGCAGTAGTTGCAACTCGCTGCCGCGCGCTCCCACCACCATATCCGTGCCGGAAACTGCCTGAACAAAATTATCGCGCACCTGAGTGCGCACTCGCTCCATACCGAGCAGCAGGGTGGTGGAGAGCGCGATGGAAAATACCACAAGGCTCAGGGTTCCCCGGCGGTTCCAGGCGCTCGACCAGGCAAGCCCCAACAAAAAACGCCAACGGCTCATGCGGTTTCTCCCTGCGGGATTGTCCCTTTGTCAGCCCTGCTGGCATCGGCCCGGTTAATCTCTGCCAGCCGGATCCGGCGTTCAAAAAAATCCGCCAGAGACAGATCATGGCTGACAAACAAAAGGCTTGATCCGGCCTCGGCGCTTTCGCGCAGCAGCAGGTGCAGAAAATCTGCCCGCCGTTCCGCATCCAGCGCAGAGGTGGGTTCGTCAGCCATAACCAGCGGCGGCGACCCCACAAGGGCGCGGGCGGCGGCAACGCGTTGCTGTTGCCCCACAGAAAGGCGGGTTACGCTTTTGCGCCACAGTTCCGGCCCAAGGCCAAGGCGTTCAAGCAGGCGTTGCGCGGATTGCTCCGGGCTTGCATCCTTTTCCGTTGCCCGTGCGGTGCGTTTGGGCGAAAAGCGGCAGGGCAGCAGGACATTATCCAGCATGGAGAGATGCGGAACAAGATTGAACTGCTGAAATATCAGGCCGATGGTGTCGCCGCGAAAGGAATCTCTGGCGAATCTGGGCAAGGTGTCCACACGAATTCCGTTGACGCGCACACTGCCGGAAGCTGGTTGGAGTATCCCTGCAATGAGGCTGAGCAGGGTGCTTTTGCCCCCGCCGCTGGGGCCGGAAAGAAAAACCGTCTCCCCTTTGTCCACGCTGAACATGGGAATATGCAGGGCTTCTTCCTTTTGGCCGGGCCAGCAAAAGGTGCAATTTTCAAGCAGGACTGCCTGCTCGCCCGTATTCATGCTGCAAGGCGCTTGCGGTGGTGTTGGCGTAACGGAATTCATGGGAGTTACCACTTGAGGGTGTGGGCCTGTTCGTTCAGTTCGGCGGCATGCTGCCCTGTGGGGCTGACTATCTGCACTCGCAGTTCATGCAGGGCTGGCCATGCGGAAAAAAGACGCACGTCCATGCCGTGCAGTGCTTCGGGCTGCGCGCATTCAAAAGTGAAGGACGCGTCCATATCTGCATGACCGCCGTGTTCATCGTGCCCGGCATGTTCGTTATGGTCTGCATGTGCCTTGGGTTCAACTGCGGGAGCGGCAGACGCGTTCTGCTGTGATGCTTGCGTCTTTTCCGGCTGCGTGGCTGTATTTGCTTCCAGCAGAACCTCGGGCAGGGCTTCGGATTCCAGCGTTACCTTCTTGATGCGGCACTGGGCTGCGGCGGGAAAAACAAAAATATTTTCCGCCTTATGCAGGGTTGCCGCCATGCTCTGCACGGCCTGACGCTGGGCTGCGTCGCGGGGAGCGTGCTCAAAAGGCAGGGCGTTGGCAAGGGGGCTTTCGAGGCTGATTTCTACAATATTGCCTTCCACAGCCACATCCAGACGGGCAGCGCCGTGCTCGTGCGGGCCATGCGCAAGCGCGGGGCCGGCTGCGAACAGAACCGTGCAGGCCGTCACAAGAATCAGTTTTTTCATCATTTCTCCCATGTTTCTGGTTCAGAATATTAGCGTTTTTTGAACCAGAAACTGAAATGATATATTATTGCATTTTTGTCAAAGCAGCACTTCCGCTCGCCGTCGCATGGCTGCTGTTGACCGGACTCTTGCACCCGCTGTTGCAGCGTCTGGAGCTTAAGCTATGTGGCGGCCTTGCCGCTGCCAGTGGGCAACGCGCAGCTTGTCGGCCACCATGGAAAGGCCGCACAGGCCGATGGAAACTGCCGTGGCCACAAAAACACCCCGGTAGCCAAAACCTTCATACATGACCAGCCCGCCGATTATGGGGGCAAAAATGCCGCTGGAATCGAAGGTGGCCATCATCACATTGGAGTTGATGGAGCGTGTGGTGGGTGTGGAGCGGTCATAGACCATGGCCGCCAGCAGGGGGTAGAGCAGCCCAAGGCCCACCCCGTACAGGAAGGTGAGGGGAATGAAGGCCCACAGCGGCCCCCAGGCCAGCCCCAGCATGCAGCAGACCAATAGAACGCTGCACAAAATGGTAATTCGGTGGCGCGGCAGCGTATCAAGCCTGTTGCTGCCCACCAGACGCACAAGAATGATGGTGAGCGTATAGGTACTGAAAAACCACGCCGGGTGCGCGCCGGTGATGGAGCATAACCCTTTCATGAAAAAGATGGCCAGTACGGTCATGATGCTGAATGTCATGCAGGCCATGTACACAAAGAACAGGCCGGAATGGCTCACCGCATGCCACAGTTCCCGACCAGACATGCCGCCTTCTGCCTCCTGGGCCATTTCTGGCTTGCGCAGGCGTGGTGCCAGCGGCACCAGCATGAGCAGGGAGGGGATGCCCAGCAGGGCCGTGAAGGCAAAGAGGTGCGGTTCGCCCCCAAGCAGGGCAAGTATCTGTTCCCCCACTGCCGGAATGATGGAGTAGGGCAGCAGCAGGGTCAGCGAAAAGATGGCAAAACCGCGCGCGCTTTGGCCCTTGGGTATGCAGCTCACCAGTATGGACACCGTGCAGCAGGAGAACACGGCAAGGGCAATGCCCTGCACCACGCGTAACAGCAGAATCAGCTCAATGATATGGGGGCCGCCCACATAAGGGTAGGCCAGCATGACGCCGCTTGAAATGATGATGGCAATGCCCATGGGCAGGAGTTTGCCACGGCGCAACAGAACCACGCTTGCCACCTGCCTGAAAATCAGAACCATGACAAACATGGAAGAGAGCAGCACTCCCCGCCAGTTCGGGCTGACAGAGAGGCCTTCGAGCCATTGCTCAAAGCAGTAAAAGACGGCCACAAAACTGTTGCAGCACATGGTCATGCAGAACAGCAGAACAAAATCACGGCTTAATAACGTCTGCGGCGGATCAGGGAAGGCAGTGCCTTCCGGGGTTTGCGCAGGCGATGCGGCTAGGGGCGGCATGGGGCCTCAATCGTGTTGTGCCGCGATGGCCCAGGCCGCCGTGCGGGGCCGGGCCCACCCCCGCAAAGGGTGTGCGGCTAATGATATTCGCCATTGAGGAACTTGGTGGCATAGGATTGCACTGCTGCATCGTCCACCATGAGCATGTCCATCTGGCGGGTCATTATCAGGAGTCGTCCCAGTTGATCCAGGCGCGCGCACAGCTCATGCCTGGGGTATTTCTGGTAACGTGCCCGCAGTCTATCACCCGTTATCTCAACGGTAAAGCCCAGCTCTTTGAGGATCAGGCCTATGCACTGCACACGCCTTACGCGCTGGGCATTGGCGGCAGCGCCTCCGGCAAATTCAAAGCGGATGTAGTTCTTGCTCAGGGTTTCGCCGCACCAGCAGTCAAGAATGGCGTAGTGGTAGCCTACTCGGGACGAAAAATTGAGATAGCGGTCTGAAACTATGGCATAGCTGCGCTGGCCGAAGCGTGAACAGCCCTCCTCATTGCAGCCAATCGCGGTTTGCCCCATGACCGAAAGAAACCCGCGCATGTTTACAGGCCGTGGGCCACGAGCCTGCACCGCCGGATTGAGCATGCCGTCAAGCACGCACTTGAAAGGCACGCTCAGCACATCGTTTGGCGTTACTTGGCGGGATTCCGGATTGCGCAGCCCGCCGCCCAGATCAATCACATGCAGATCAAGCGGCACCGTGCAGACCAGCTTGCTGGCAACGCCTGCGCAGTGATCCGTAACCCTGTCGGATATCTGGAACATCTGGGAATAGCTCAATTCGTGCACATAGCGCATGATGTCGTGCAGCGATGTGCAGTGGCGGGGCGTGAATGTATCCGCGCGCGGATCCACCAGATGCAGTGGCAGAATATAGGGTGCGATGCGCCGTAAAAGCACCAGAGCCGGGCTGCTGGGTCTGGCCTGAGGCTTCACCAGCCGCAGGGTCAGCAGTTCCTGCACTTCGCCGTCAAAAATTCTGCCGGTGAGCGCATCCACTGTGACAATCTGCTCCTCGGCCAGAATACTGTTGGCGCCCGGCAGGTTCATAATGGTAGGCACGCCAAATTCGCGGCAAATGGAAGCCATGTGGCCGGTAAGACTGCCTGTTTCTGCAATGATGGCCGAGGCGCGGCGCATGGCCGCCATGGCGTTGGGCGAGGAGTGGGCAAGCAGCATGACGGCCCCTTCGGGAAAGTGCGTCATGTCTTCCCCTTCGCCCACATGAATAACAGGGCCGCACCCCACGCCCCGCGCGGCAATGTCGCCACCTGAGAGCAGGGGGCGCAGGTGGCGCAGGGTCGGGGCAGAATGTTCCTCGGAGGCGCTGTCCAGCCCCATGGGGCGGGTTTGCAGCAAAATAATCTGATCGTCTTCGTCCACGGCCCATTCCATATCCTGCGGATACTGGTAGTGCCGTTCGAGTTCCATGACCATTTCTGCCAGTCTGCGCACCTGATCATCGCTGAGGCAGGGAACATCGCGCAGGGGATCGGGCACGGATTCGAGCGTGCTTTCCACAAGGCCGGTCTTGGTGCGCACAAGGCGCAGCCGCACTGTTTTGTGGGCAATGGTGGCCATGGTGATCTTTTTTGTGGCGCGGGAAACAAGCCACTGGTCGGGTGTTCCCGAGCCGTCCACGACCATTTCGCCCAGACCCCACAGGCCGTTGATGACAGTGGCGTTGGAGCGCAGGTCTACCGGATGACGGGAAAAAGCCACGCCAGCTGCCTTGGCCCGTACCATTTCAACACAGCAAAGACCCATGCCGGTGGCGTCCAGATCGTAGCCGTGTTCGGCGCGGTAAGTCAGGGCGCGGGGCGAAAACAGGCTGGCAACCACCTTCTTGAAGGCGGACAGCAGATCCTGACGGGTAACGCCAAGGATACTGCGGTACTGACCGGCAAAAGATTGCACGCCGTCCTCGGCAATGGCGCTGGAGCGCAGAGCCACAACCACATTCGCGTTTTTGCCGAAGGCGGCGTCCCATTCCGCAAACAGGGCTTGCTCAACCTCTGCCGGGATGGGGGCTTCCAGCACAAGCAGCTCAATATTTTTGGAAATTTCTGCAATTAACGCGGGTTTTTCGGGGTCAACAGATTTCAGCAGCCTGAACAGGTTTTTAAACAGGCCCGGCGTGCGCAGCAAAAAAAAGCTGCATGCCCGGATAGTGATGGAAAATCCGCGCGGCACAGGCATATCCAGCATATTGCGCAGCTCGCCGAGGTTGGCGTTTTTGCCGCCGACACTGTAGGCCATGCTGGCATCAACCTCTGAGAGGGGCAGGGTAAACTGCGGCACATCGCCGCGCGTGTGCTGATCCAGCTCGTGCTCAATGCGCGCGGCAATGGAATGTACGGCGCTGCCCAGAGAAATATCGCACTGCCCTGACATTTCGCTCAGGGTAGAGGCCATGCGCTCGCAGTGGAATATGGCCCGGCGGGCCTGCTTGCGCACTTCGCTGGTTTCCATGTGCTTGTCGCCGCGCAGGGTGGCGTCCAGCCCGGCCATTACCCCGGCCAGATCTGCATTGGCCTGGAGCAGTTCCTT
This sequence comes from Desulfovibrio desulfuricans DSM 642, assembly GCF_000420465.1. NCBI lineage: Bacteria > Pseudomonadati > Thermodesulfobacteriota > Desulfovibrionia > Desulfovibrionales > Desulfovibrionaceae > Desulfovibrio > Desulfovibrio desulfuricans. The sequence continues at coordinate 766,875 of NZ_ATUZ01000011.1, forward strand.
GAACGAGACATAGCGTTTGTTGAAGGCGTCCATGGCCGCCTCGCGGCCAACACGAGGGGCAATGCCAAACAGTTTTCTCAGCAGAGAGGCCATACGGATATCCTTGATCGCAGATTTTCGTCATGCCCTGAAACTGATGATGCTGAATGCCTGATGCGTAAACGTTGCTTGTCAGCGTCCCTGCCCGATTACAATATACCTCTGCGCAGGGCCGCGTCCGTCTTTGCGCACAAGCCCCAGCTGCACAAGCAATTGCAGGTCGTACTGAGCCGTGCGCATGGAAATATTTTTCCCGGCAAGCGCTTGATATTCCTGCCTGCTGATGCTGCCCGAAGCCGCGATGGTCGGCCAGACCTCCATGACGCGCCGATTGAGCTTGTCCGCAGAGTCCTTGCCGCGCAGCAGGGTATCCAGTTGCGCGGAGGCCTCGTTTTGCGGCTGAGGGGCAGGGTCGCCCACTGAGGTCTGCACGGGAATATCTGCGGCCGCAGGGCTGACAAGCCTGGCGGGCAAGCCTTCTGCCGGTGCAGGATCTTCGGCAGGGGGCGTTGTGCAGAATCCCTGATCGCAAGGATCATCCTGCGGCTTGCGCGATTCCTGCGCCGGAGCTGCCGCAGTTTCGTTCTGTCCTGCCGGGATGGCGTCGTTTTGCGGCTGGGTAGCCGCGCCAAGCTGAATATCTTCTGCAAGTAGGATGCCACCTTCGCAGAATGTCAGAGCCCGCGTGAGGGTGTTTTTTAATTCGCGCACATTGCCGGGCCAGTCGTAGTCCATCAGTTTGGCCATGGCTCCTTTGCTGACCTGCGGCATGGCGGCGGTCATTGCAGCCAACCCGCCAGCGGGCTGTGCTCCGCCCTCGGCTTTCAGCCTTGCCTTGGCCTTGAGAGCTTCCGAAAGAAAATAGACAGCCAGCGAGGGAATGTCCGTCTTGCGCTCCCGCAGCGGCGGCGTGTTGATGGTGATGACGGCCAGCCGGTAGTACAAATCTTCGCGGAACGAACCCTTCTGTGAATCATCTAAAAGGGAAGCATTGGTCGCCGCAATGATGCGCGTGTCAAAAGGAACGTCTTCATCGCTGCCCAGCGGTCTGATTCGCCTGGTGGAGAGCGCCCGCAGCAGGGCCTGCTGCACCTTGGGGGCCGCATTGCCTACTTCGTCCAGCATGAGGGTGCCGCCCTGCGCCGTCAGAAAAGCCCCTTTGCGCGGCGCGCGCGCCTCGGTGAAGGCGCCTTTCACATGCCCGAAAAGCGTATCCATAAGCAGGTTTTCATCCAGCGCCCCACAATTGATGGTAATGAAAGGCCCCGCAGCCCGTGCGCTGAGCCTGTGGATGGCCTCGGAAACCAGCTCCTTGCCTGTGCCGGTTTCGCCCACAACCAGCACATCGGCCATCACCTGCGAGGCCTTGCGAACATTGTCGCACAAGGCAAGCATGGTGGGTGATGTGCCAATAAGGCTGTTGACGGGCAGGTCTTCGGGATGCGGCAGATCTTCCACTGGCTCGCGCTGTTGCTGGGCATCATCCTCAGCGGCGCGCAGGCGGCGGGCCTCCGCGGCAAAGCGCAAGCGTTCAAGCAGGGTGTTTATGCCAGTCTTGAGCCGTTCCAGTTCGCGCGGCAGTTGGGGCATATCTATTTTTTTGTCGTCCCCTTCGGCGTTGCAGCGTTCAAGTTCCGCAGTTACGGCATTGAGTGATCTGCCCGTCTGTCGCGCAAGCCACCAAAGGCTCAGACCCAAAAGCAGCATGCCGCCAAGAAAGGCCCCCACATAGATGCCCATGAGCTGCACGCCCGTGCGCGTGGTGGTAAAACTGGTGTCCAATACCGCCAGACCGCCCAGTACAATTGTTGCCTGCGAAACCGGGCTGAAGGTCACCGGCACGTAACTTACCCTCTCCACCCGCATCTGGCTGCTGCTCCACAGGGAGCTGTTTTCAGAAAGGGGGAGCTGGCCTGACTTGCCCTCCTGCACATCGGATACCATGTTCCAGTAATTGATGTGTTCAGGGCCGGGCCGGAATGCGGTGTTAAATCCCGGCCTGCCAAAATCGCCGGTAAAGCCAGCGCGCACGGCATCTGTGCCTAGGCTGCGCTGGGCCAGGCCAGCATCCGGCGCTTCAGACTGAAAGAGCATCCAGCCATCGCGGTCAAAAAAAAGTGTGCGCACGCGCCCCTCATCGCCTGATGCGGCAATGGGTGCATTGGGGCCGGAGTAGGTGGACAGGATATCCCGCAGCTCCCGCAGATCCAGTGAAAGCATCAGGTAGCCGGCAAATGTGCCTTCCGCATCATGAACCGGGGTGGAAAAACGCAGCACGTGCAGGGTGATGTTCTGGTTGCTGCCCTTGACCGGCACCATGGAGTAGGTCGCTTCCACGGGTTGGGCAACGCTGACGTGCCCGGTGCGGTGTTCAGAAGCAATGGAGTGGAAGGGGCCGGTGGGACTGGCAAGGGCCTGCCGCATGGGAACATTGATGATATCCCCGCCTGTGTTGACAAGCAGATAGCGGTTGTCTGGGGCCAGACCCTCAAAGGCCAGCTCCCTGTAGCGCAAGCCGCCAGCCTTGGCGCGGAATTTGAGCCGGTTGGCCATGTCCTTTTGATCCATGGAGCCAGCAGCGAGAATAAGAAGCTGATTGCGCGTTTCTTCAAGCGCCTGTTCTAGAGCAAGGCTCATTGCCTGTGACTGAAGCTGTGCATTGCGCGCAATTGCGCGATCAAGAATGGCCTCGATGCTACTGCCCGTAGCAGTAAAAATAATCAGCAGTACAAGCGCCAGCAGGGGCAAGCCCAGCATCAGCATGCGGCTTGCAAGGCTGCGATTCATAAAGAACGCCGTGAACTCCAGCGAGCTGCCCTGGGGAAGTGTTCTGTGTAAGCGCATGGTGCTCCCCTGTTTTGTGCAAAAAAGCGCAATCTTTGAGCTGAGTATAAAAAACATTGCTCTTCGTGACAAGATTTTTCGCGCAAAAATAGAAAAAAAGGCGCAATTACAGGCAATAATTATGCAATGGCACAGCCTTTGCTAATACTTTCACATTCGAGGCAACGAGGCGGTGCCTGCCCCCGACGGGAGACATCGCAAAATGGGTAAGTGGTTGAAGTGGAGATGTCACATTTTGATGTGGAGGAAGTTATGAAAAGGATGCAGAGGCTCTGGACATGGCTTACAGGTTGCGCGCTGCTGGTTGCGGCATTGCCCGGCGCGGCCCTGGCTGCTGGCGGCGGCAAGGTTGCCAACGTTGTGGTGGTTGCCGATACGCGCAAGCTTGACGGCATACTGTACTGGTGGGCTGAAATGTATAATGAAAGCCATTTCTTTTTTGCCATTCTGACTATGGCCATCATCCCGGTTACTGGCTGCATTCTCGGGTGGCTGGCAGATATCGTCATGACGCATATCGGCATTGACCTCAAGCACCGCGAATTGTCCGAAAAGTAGTCGGAAGGAGGCAAGTTATGGAATGGTTGTATATTTTGATGCCCATTTCCGGCGTGTTCATTTTCTGGCCGGGCCTTGTCATTCTTGGTTTGGGCGTTGGCATTATCGGCGGCTTCTTCGGCATGGGCGGCGCCTGGATGGTTACCCCCGGTCTTAACATTCTTGGTTTCCCCATGGCCTTTGCCATTGGTACCGACGTGGCGCAGATGGCGGGTAAATCGCTTATCTCCACCATGCGGCACGGCAAGTTCGGCAACGTTGACTACGGCTTGGGCCTGACCATGCTGGTTGGTACCATCGTGGGCGTGGAAGTTGGCGCGCAGATGGTCATGTGGCTGGAACGCCTGGGTTCCGTCGACAAGGTTGTGCGCTGGTTGTACGTTGTCCTGCTTGTGCTGCTGGCATGGCTTGTATTTCATGATATCGCCGCCCGCCGCAGGAAGGAACGTGAAGCAAGAGCCCAGAACAGGGAACTTGACCAGACGGCCACTGGCGTTGACTGGGCCTCCCGCCTGCACGCCATCAAGATTCCGCCTGTGTTCCACTTCAAGCAGGCCAACATCACCTGCTCCGCATGGCTGCCCATCTTCGTCAGCTTCTTCACCGGCTGGCTGGCTGGTATCCTCGGCATCGGCGGCGGTCTTATCCGCATGCCCGCCCTGGTGTATCTTGTGGGCTGCCCCACCCATCTGGCGGTGGGTACGGACCTCTTTGAAGTCGCCATCTCCGGTCTCTACGGCACGGCTTCGTACGCATACAAGGGCCGCGTGGAATTGCTTGCCGCTCTCATCATGCTGTGCGGCGCGGCCATCGGCGCGCAGATCGGCGTTGTCGCCACCAAGTATGTAAAGGGTTACGGCATCCGCCTCGTGTTCGGCCTGGCTGTTATCGGCTGCCTCATCTCGGTTGTGTGCAAGCTGGTTGAAGCTGAATTCCCGGCGTGGAGCTGGCTGCTTGGCCCGACCGCTACGATCGACGTGCTCGGCTTCGTGTCGGCGATCTCCCTTTACATAACCGTCAAGATGGTACAGGGCGCCAAGGCGGAAATTGCCGCCAAGAAGAACCAGCCCGCGGCCAACTAGAAGGAGACCCGCCATGAAGATTCGTAACCTGATGCTTATGCTGGCGATGGCCTTCTCTGTTGCATTGCTCACCGGCTGCAACTTCGACGGAGGCGTGGAACAGGGACGCTGCGTGGCCTTTGATGCCACAGCCAAAACCCTCACCATCGTGGTGGACGTGACGCACGATCAGTTTAACCCGCACTACAGTGGCGGCACGCATACCTTCAAGCTGCCTGTGGAATCCAAAGACATGGGCCCGAGCCCCAGTGTGGGCGGCCGCCTGATGATCGACCTGGTCAAGAACACCGTGCTTATCTATGACCAGAAGACCAGCAGCGTACGCGAACTGGCCGTGCAGTTCACTGATGTGGAAAAGAACGTCGGCTCCAACCATCCCAAGGTCAAGGGCAAGACCTTCCCCATTATCGACAAGGAACAGCAGACCGTCACCGTGTACTCTGGCCGTCAGAAGTCTTTGATTACCTTCAAGATTCCTGCTGAAGCCCAGGACTACCCGGCCTATGTGTGGACCGCTGGCGACGAAATGCGCATTGCCTACCGCAATGCCGACAAGGCCCAGTCCATGCGTATCATGAACGTGTCCAAGACCAACATCTTCAAGAAGTAAACCCCCAGGGTGCCTACCCCCACCCTGCGCGCCGGAGCGGTTCGCCCCGCTCCGGCGCACCTCGGGTGGACAAACACACTCAGGAGAGCATCAATGAACAGTTACCGTCAGACCCTCTATTCCAGCATAATCCGGGTTGCGGCCAACGCAGTCATGGTTGGCGCGATCTTTGTGGGCATGTATCAGTCGGCCCACAGTTCTGGGGCCTCGGAACTGGTGTTCTGCGCATGGTTTTTTGGCATCACGGTGCCTACGTGGGCAGGGGCCTTCTGGCTCACCAAAAAGGTGCGCCAGATATATCCCGCCGAGTTTCAGAGCCTTGTGGAACTGCCGCGCCTTGGGCAGCGGCTTGTAAGCTGGCACGTGGCCGAAACGTCCATGTGCCCCGTCATTGATCGCCGATAAACGGGAGCAGCAGCATGTCGTGTGTCATGACCATACCACAGGCGGGCAGGAAGGAACCTATGGGGGAATTCATCAAGAGTCAGGGTTGGCAGAACTGCCTCCAGACCCGAGCCCGGCAGCGTTATTGGGGTGCCCTGTGCGCCCTGTTGCTGGGTTTTGCCCTGCTGGGAATGCTTGACGGCCTGCAAGGCCTTACAAGGTCTGGCGCGGATGTGATCGAATTGCTGCCCGGCGGCAGCGTGTCCATATCCGGGCCGCTGACCATCAAAAATCCCGTCAACAGCGACCTCAAGGCGCAATTTACCCCGGAAAATCCGGCCCTCTTTTATGATCTGGAAGGATTCTTTGCGGGCTACTGGTTTGGCAACGGCATGTGGCGAGGCAGTGTGCGCGCCGATGCCGTGGCGGAACCCGGCAGTTACGCCCTGAAAGTTTCTTTCAGGGGTGCGGCTGCCAGCACCACGCAACACTATACTGTTGTCGTGCATGCCGATGAAACCGCCATGCGGGCCGCGTCTTCCTCATATTTGCGACGCATTACCGGCTATAACCCCTTTGTGCTGGCCGCGGGATGCTGCGGTCTGGCCCTGCTGGGCGGGGTTGTGGTGTTCAGGCTTGGCAGCAAGTACATACGCCAGCTGACAACCCTTGGCTGCGGAGAAATCGTGCGCGTGGAACAGAATGCTGACACTGCCGTGAAAGCGCAATCCGGCCACATCTGGTGCCTGCTGTATGGTCTGCGCGCGCCCGCAAAGGGAACGCCCTGCGCCGTTTATGATGCGCAAGGCATGCCCCTTGGCACTGCCCGCGCCGAAGAAGCAAAGAACGGCACGCTTGAACTGAATTTTGACTCAATCTCAAGCCCGGCGGCAGAAGCCGGTGCGACCAATACCGCCGTTCGTCCTGGCTGTCTTGTCCAATTGCGGCCCCCAAGGCCGCTCTCTCCTCTGGTCAAAGACAGATAAGGTCGTTCGGTCTCCTGCGGCATGCACTTGGCGCGTCACCTGTGCATGCCGCTTTTTTTTTGCCCGCCGCATTCATCCCGCCTTGCCGCTCTTGCCGCCTGCTTTGCCATAAGCTATGCTTATTGTGTTGCATATGCCCCCTGCGGGCTTAAACCAAGGCGGAATTTTCATGTCTCAACTTTGCCCCTGCGGCAGCGGCCAGTCTCTGGACCAATGCTGCGGCCCCCATATTGAAGGCGCGTCCTGGCCCCAGAACGCAGAAAGCCTCATGCGTTCACGGTATTCGGCCTATGTGCTTGGCCGCCATCAATGGCTTGTGGAAACCACGCATCCCGACTACCGGGAAAATGTGGACGCCGACAAGCTGGCCGAGCAGACCAGGGATATAACCTGGCTGCGCCTTGATATTGCCGCGACCGAAAACGATGTTCCCGCCGGAGAACACGGCGAACTTTTTGATGTCGTTGAATTTTATGCCTATTACGAACTTGAGGGCATCCCCCGTCAGTTGGGCGAGCGCAGCTTTTTTCAGCGCAAGGACGACAAGATTTATTATGTGGACGGCGTGGCCCTGCGGCCTGATGCCTACCGCAGGCAGGAACCCAAGGTGGGGCGCAATGATCCCTGCCCCTGCGGCAGCGGCAAAAAATACAAGAAATGCTGCGGGGCTTCCAAATCCTGATGACCACGGACGCAGAACGCGCAAAAAATTCCGGCAGGGGCAAGAATGGTTCTCTGACAGCCATCCGGCAGTTTTGTCTGGAGTGCCAGGGTGCGTCTGCCAAGGCGGTTCGCGCCTGCGCGGATGAAGATTGCCCCCTTTGGGCCTGGCGGCTTGCCACACTGGCGGGCGAGGAATGCCCCGCCCCGGCGGAAGAAGCCGCGCGACAGGCCTTGCGGGCCATTCGCAGGCAGTGCATGGGCTGTGCTGGCGACAGGGTAGAGGTGCGTGCCTGTGCGGCGCGTGATGCCTGTGCCCTGTGGCATTGCCGGTTTGGTGTGCGTCCGCAGACTTACAAGGCCGTGCGGCGGCGTTTTTTTGCTCCCAAACCCTTGCGACTTTTGTAATGCGCCGCCAGGAACGCGGCGCAACACCACAGGAGGTATCCATGCCTCATTTGCTCGAATGGTCGAGAGCGTATGCTCATCGCCTTGACGCTGACTCTGCTGCGGCCCTGAAGGCGCGCTCGCCAGAGGTGGCCCAGAGGCTTCAGCGCGAGCTGGCATCCGGCGAGCTGCCCTTTATTTCCATGCCCTTCCGCGCCAAGCTGGAAGTGGAAATGGCCCCGCTGATTCCCCGCATCAAGGCCTACAAGCATATGCTGGTGCTGGGCATCGGCGGCTCTGCCCTTGGGGCGCGGGCCATGCAGCAGGCCTTTGCGCCGGGGCAGGACGGCCCCGCTCATCGTGGCCCGTGGCTATGGATTGCGGACAATGTCTGTGCGGAGCGCTTTGAAGCCCTGCTCGGCAAGCTCAATCCCGCGGAAACCGTGGTAGTGTGCATTAGCAAGTCTGGCGGCACCATTGAGACCATCTCCCAGTATTTTCTTGTGCGCGACTGGCTGAAGGCCAGCGTGGGCGAGGGCTGGCAGGATCAGATGATCGTTGTCACCGACGAACGCAAGGGCTACCTGCGCGAAGAAGCCAACCGTTATGGGCTGACCGCCCTTGAAGTGCCGGATTACCTTGGTGGCCGCTATTCGGCGCTCTCTGCTGTGGGCCTTTTGCCTGCGGCCTTTCTGGGCATAGATTGGCAGGCCCTGCTGGACGGCGCAGCCGATGTTGCCCGCCCCCTGCTGCAACACCCGGATCAGGTGGCCGAACATCCTTCGTTTGCCCTGGCCTGCTGGGCCAAGGCTCTGGAAGATAAGGGCTACAGCCAGTTGATATTTTTCAGCTACATCCCGCAGTGGGCCGCCTATGGCGACTGGTTTGCCCAGCTTTGGGCCGAAAGTCTGGGCAAGGACGGGCAGGGCAGCCAGCCTGTGCCCGCCACCGGGGTGACGGATCAGCATTCCATCAACCAGATGTTTTTGAGCGGCCCCCGGAACAAGGGGTGCATTTTCCTGACCAGCCGTGATCAGGCGCAGGGGCCCAATTTCGGCATGGATGTGCCGGATCAGTGGGCATGGCTGCGGGCCAAACCCTTTGGCAGCCTGCTTGAAGCCGAGGCCCTGGGAACCCGCATGGCCCTGTGCCAGAGCGGCGTGCCCCTGCTGCATGTGGAAATGCACAATAACGGCCCCCGCGCCGCCGGTTCGCTCATGCTGCTGCTTGAGGCGGCCACCCTGTTTACGGGCTGGCTCATGGGCATCAATCCGCTGGATCAACCCGCAGTGGAGCTGGGCAAACGCCTTGCCAACGCGCGGCTTGGAGCTGGCGGCTATGCGCAGGAAGAAGCCGATCTGGCGGAATACCTTGCCGTACCCAGAATGGAACAGAAGTTTTAAGCAAGTGAAAGGCGCGGGGCCGTTGCCAAGGGCAAAAAGACGGTATCCCGCGCTGGTTGCAACCCTTTGCCTGTGTGCCGAAATGTGCTTCAGGAATGGCGGTGGCCGTCAGACGGCGGCTTTCGGATATGCCTGGGGTTTTTATAACCTGTCGCGTAGCGGCGGCTTTGCGGCGGGGCGTAGCGGTCGTTTTCCCTGCGCCCCGGCGGTGCTGGCAGAAGTGCCGCGCCGCCCGGAGCCGCCGCGCGCGCAAAGGCATTGTCATGTTCAGAAAAAAGCAGCGTAACGAAGCCTGCATCCGCCAGTGCGAGGATGCCTGCGCCCAGGCCGTAGACACGGATAGCGCCTTGCCAAGTTACGCCCGCACATTATCCTGGCTCTCGCTGGTGGTCATTTTGCTGACCAGCCTGGGGCTTTCTTTCTTCATTTCCAACTCTGCGCGCGAGACCCTGCTCACACGGCAGGAGAACTTTGCCCAGCAGCTTGTGGAAAATCTCAACAGCCAGATATTCCGCCGGTTCGCCTTGCCCACCTTGCTGGGCTACGGGCGTATCGCCCTGCGGCAGCCAGAACAATATGACAGGCTGGATCAGGTGGTGAAGTCCGTGATTCACGGCTTGCCGGTCGAACGGCTGCGTATCTATGATTTTTCGCGTCTGGTGGCGTATTCCACCAAGAAGGAAGATCTGGGCCGCGCCGGTTTATCCCCGCCATATCTGGACGACATTCTGCAAGGCGGCGCGCCGAGGTCGGAAATCATCTCGACCATGCCGGGCTGGCAGGCTCCCTTTCGTGTGCCGTTGCAGGAAGGCTCGTTTGTGCTGCGCATTCTCTATCCCCTGCGCGGCGAACCCCTGCACCCGGGGGAGGAAGCGCCCATCATGGGCGCGCTGGAGCTTACGCAGGATATTACGGGCGACTATGAGCAGGTGCTCACGTTTCAGGGTATCATCGTTGTCATGTGTCTGCTTTCGTCTGTGGTCATGTTTGGCCTGCTGCTCATGCTGATCCACAGGTCGGAGCGGGTACTGGCGGCGCGCATGTACAAGAACCGGCTTCTTGAAAACCAGTTGCACAGTAATGAACGGCTGGTGAGCATGGGCAGGGTGGTGGCCAGTATCGCGCACGAGATTCGTAATCCGCTGGGTATCATCCGCTCCAGCGCCGAGCTGCTGCAACGCCGTACCGACAAGGCCGACGCCAGCACTCGCCGTATTCTTGGGGCGATTTATGACGAGGCTGTTCGCCTTTCGCAGACGGTCAACGACTTTCTGGACTACGCCCGTCCCCGCCAGCCCAAGCAGGACGTTGTGGACGTGAATGTGGTGCTGGATCAGGTTCTGGCCTTTCTTGAAGGCGAGATGGGGCGCTGCGGCGTGGCGCTTGAGCGGCAGTGCGAGAGTGGGCTTTTTACACCCGGCGACAAGGATTTGCTGTACCGGGCTTTTTACAATATCCTTGTAAACGGTCAGCAGGCGATGGATGGGCCGGGCATTGTGCACATAAATGGGCGCATTGACGACAACGGTCACATTTGCATTGAATTTCTTGATTCTGGCCCCGGTTTTGACCCCGCTACGCTACCCAACCTGCTGGATCCCTTTTTTACTACCAAGGACGGCGGCACAGGGCTTGGTTTGCCCATTGTGCAGTCGATCATCTCAAGCCACGGCGGTGTCATCAAGCTTGAAAACGGCCCCGAGGGCGGGGCGCTGGTAAGGGTTCTGCTGCCCAGAGCCCAAACTGGCGCATAGGATACATAATGAGCGAAAAAGCGCATCTTCTCATCATCGACGACGAAAAAAACTATCTGCTGGTGTTGCAAACCCTGCTTGAAGACGAGGGCTATGTCGTCACGGCCATCAGCGACCCTGAAACCGCACTGGCATTTCTGGACGAAAGTGAAGTGGACGTTATTGTGACCGACATGAAAATGCCCAAGGTCACAGGGCGCGAAGTGCTTGAGCGTGTTAAGAAGAACTGGCCGTACATTCCTGTGCTTATCATGACGGCCTTCGGCTCCATTGAAAGCGCCGTTGAGGTCATGCGCTACGGCGCATTTGACTACATCACCAAGCCTTTTTCCAATGACGAACTGCTGCTTTCCATCCACAATGCCGCGGAACTTTCGCGAGCGCACCGCCAGTACCGGTTGTTGCAGGAAGTTATGGAAGACCGCTACGGCGTCCACAAAATTGTGGGCCGCAGCAGGGCCATACGGGACGTTTTGCTGATGGTTGAGCGCGCTGCGCCCAGCCGCTCTACTGTGCTCATTACCGGTGAATCCGGCACGGGCAAGGAGTTGGTGGCCCGCGCCATCCACTATACCAGCCCCCGCAAGGACAAGCCCTTTGTGTCGGTGAACTGTATGGCCCTGAACCCCGGAGTGCTTGAGAGCGAGCTTTTCGGGCATGAAAAGGGATCATTCACCGGTGCTGTCGCCATGCGGCGCGGGCGCTTTGAACAGGCGGACAGCGGAACTCTGTTCCTTGATGAAATTGCGGAACTCACGCCTGACCTTCAGGTCAAGCTGCTGCGCGTCCTGCAGGAGCGGCGTTTTGAACGCGTGGGCGGCGGCGAGGAAATTGAGGTGGACATTCGCGTGGTGGCGGCCACCAACAAGGATCTTGCCGCGCTGGTGGAGAAGGGGGCATTCCGCGACGACCTCTACTACCGCCTTAACGTTGTGCAGGTTCCCCTGCCGCCCCTGCGCGAACGCAGGGAAGACATCCCGCTGCTTGTGGCGCACTTTGTGGAAAAGGTCTGCACAGACAATTCCATGTCGCCCAAAACCTTCAGCACTCAAGCGCTGAACTACCTCACGGGCTACGAGTGGCCGGGCAACATCCGCCAGCTTGAAAACGTTGTGGAAAGCTGCCTTGTGCTGGTGCCGGGCAATGTCATTGACGTGGATAATCTGCCCGCCGAGATCCGCGACGAAGAATCGCAGTTCAAAAGTGCGGTGGACCTGCTGCCCGTACAACTCGATCTGGCGGATACGCTTGAAAAAATTGAGGCCGCGCTTATCCGTCGAGCCCTGGTGCGGGCGGAGCTTGTGCAGGTCAAGGCAGCAGAATATCTTGGAATTTCAAAAAGCCTGCTGCAATATAAGCTCAAAAAATATGGCATCACCGGCCATTAATTAGTTTTTGGGGCAGGGCAGGGGGCAAACCTTTTTGCCTGTATTGCTTCAGGATTTACAGCTAACACATTGCTGGCGCAATTATTCTGTCTGTGTTCCAGCCCCTACATCGGTATAAATAAATCAAGGCGTCCTGGCTTCGGCTGTGGGCGCCTTGATTTTTTTCATTTCTAGCTGAGTAAAAATCTTTTTAAATACCGGGATGGTATGTTGGGCGAAATAGATAGAATATGCCAGACCAGTTGCAATTTTGCGTCAGGGGTCTTTACAGAAATGATATTTTTTTATAGGTTGAGCAACCAGTCAGCAGGCTGAAAGGTTTTGAAATGCAAAGGCTCACAGCAGGTAATTGCCCACAGGTATATTGCGTGGTATCACTTCTTAAAATGCTGTATTATCGACAGAACGAGTGATCAAACAGGGCGTTATTATTCCTGGGAGTTTTGTCCGTCAAGGTTAAAGCTGGCTCTGGTTAGTATTTGCGCGACGCTTGATTTTGACCCTGGTATGTACAGCTGGCAGAAAAAAGGGCCGCGCTGCATGCGCGACCCCCGAACGGTGATGACCAAAAAGCCAGCGACCAGAAGTTTTACCCCCGGCGCTTGGCGAGACGCTTTCTGAGGTTTTCTGCCACATCGGCAGGATTCATGTGGACGCGGGCAATGCCACTTTCCATAGCGGCCTTGGCTGTGGCAGCTGCCACCAGCGGAGCCACGTCCGGGTTCAGGGTCGAGGGAATGATCATGCCGGGGCTGAGCTCTTCAGGTTTGACGAGTTCGGCAAGGGCCTTGGCGGCGGCGATCTTCATGGCATCGTTGATGTCAGTGGCGCGCACGTCAATGGCACCCCGGAAGATGCCGGGGAAGGCCAGCACGTTGTTGATCTGGTTGGGGCAGTCGGAGCGGCCCGTTGCCACCACCTTTGCGCCGCCGTCAAAAGCGCGCTGCAGGGGCCAGATTTCGGGGATGGGGTTTGCCTGGGCAAAAACAATGGGATCCTTGGCCATGCTGCGGATCATGTCTTCGTTCAGGGAATTGGGCGCGGAAACGCCAATAAAGACATCAGCGCCCTTGATGGCCTCGGCCAGGCCGCCCTTGATCTTGTTGGGATTGGTGTGCTTGGCGATTTCATCCTTGTAGGGATTCATGCCTTCGGGGCGGCCTTGCCAGATAGCGCCCTTGGAATCGCACATGATGACGTTTTTGAGGCCCACGGCCATGAGCAGCTTGATGATGGCAATACCCGCAGCGCCAGCGCCGCTGGTGACAACGGTCACTTCATCGAGTTTTTTGCCAACAATTTTCAGGGCGTTCATAAGGCCGGCCAGGGTAACAACAGCTGTGCCGTGCTGGTCGTCATGGAAAATGGGGCCTTTGAAGATGCCGTTCTTTTTCAGGGTGTCTTCAATGACAAAGCACTCGGGGGCCTTGATGTCTTCAAGGTTTACGCCGCCAAAGGTCGGGGCCATCAGTTCAACCAGCTCCACGATCTTGCCGGTGTCCTTGGTGTCCACGCAGATGGGGAAGGCGTCCACATCGCCAAAGGTTTTGAAGAGCAGGGATTTGCCTTCCATAACGGGCATGGCTGCGGCCGCGCCGATGCTTCCAAGGCCCAACACGGCAGTGCCGTTGGAAACAACGCAGACAAAGTTGGAGTGGTTTGTATAAACATCAAGCATTGCGGGATCTTTATGAATTTCCATGCAAGGCTCGGCAACGCCGGGCGAGTAGGCCAGGGTGAGGTCGTCGTTATCGCGCACAGGGGCTTTGACCCGAACCTCTATTTTCCCCTGATATTCCTTGTGCATGGCCAGGGCTTCTTCCCGCAGGTTCTTGATACGTGACATCACTTGCTCCTTCATCTGTTTGTCTGCCGTGACAGTGTAAAAAATGCGCCTGTCGGCGCGGGGCAGCCTCAGTTGAACATGCTCGAAAAAAGTTTTTGGGCCAGCAACAATGTGGCATTGCGGGCAATTGCCGGAAGTAACCGGTCAGCCGCAGCATTTTGTGTCGGCCTTCTTGTATAAGTATACAGAAATTCATGGGGTAAGGAAATATCTTATGAAAATTTTGTAACGGTTTATGGGATTACTGCTTTTTTGACGCATACAAATTCTTGTTTTTTCAAAAAGATGCGGCGTACCGCAGACCTCAAGGAGAAACGAATTTCGCCATGAATACCGAAAATTCGAAAAATATGGATGCCGAGGCACAGGCCGGAAGAAAGCGCAACATCCAGCGCCCCAGAGTACACACCGAGGTGCTGAGCTGTCTGCTGGATGACATTCAGAGCGGCGTTTATCAGGTAGGGCAAAAGCTGCCTTCCGAGCGCGAATTGATGGACGAGTTCGGCGTGGGACGGCCTGCTGTGCGCGAGGCGCTTTCCGGTCTGGCGCGCATGGGCCTCATTGAGGTATCGCCCGGCATGCGCGCCCGCGTGTGCCGCCTGACGCTCAAGCCCCTGCTGCGCGAAATGAGGGCTACGCTGGAAATTTACTCCAGCTCGCCTGACGGCTGGCGTCAACTGCACGATCTGCGGCTCTTTTTTGAAACCGCCGTGGTGCGTCGCATGGCTCTTGAAATAACTGATGAACAGCTGACCCGCCTGGACGAGCAGCTGCAAAACCAGCGCAGGTTGCTGGATGCATCGGAAATACGCGCTTTTGCCGAAGCGGATATTGATTTCCACCGTTATCTTGTGGAGTGCATGGGCAACAATTTTCTCGGGCTGTTGGCCGAAGGCTTTGCCGGATGGCTGATCACGCCTTTGTACGCCTCCTTGCAGGTACGCAAGCAGAGCGAACGTTCATACCGCGCCCACGTTGGCGTGTACGAAGCGCTCAAAAAGCGTGATCCGGATCTGGCGGAAAAGGCCATGCGCGCTCACCTGGACGAAATGCGCGGCATTTATCAGGTGGATGTGATGGTTGATGAGGACGAGCCAGCGAAAGATCAGAATTAGCACGGCTTCTGCCCGTATATTGTAGCAGAACCGGAATTGCCGCTGCGTCCTCTTGGGGCGGCGGCAATTCCTTTTTGCGGGGGGCTGGCGCAAGTTCGCAAGGACGCAAAAAACCGCAACGGATTACCGTTGCGGTTTTTTGTGGGCCGGACACCCGGCAACGTCTGTTGCCGCTGCTTCCTTTCGGACCTGACGGGGTTGGCAGTGCTGCCGCCGTCCGGCTTGGCAAGACACTTACCCGCAAAGCGGGTCGGCTGTCAATGGCTGTGCTGGCATTTAGCCTGCTCCGGACTGTCGCATAGAAGGGACGTGGCGTTGCTCATGATGGTTTCCATCTCCGAATCCTTGAGGCTGGCAAGGCGTTGCAGGCGTTGGCGCTCTTCCACCGGGTCATACAGCGGCCAATCGGTGCCAAAGAGAATCCGCTCTCGCGGAAAAGCCCCAAGAAGTTTTTTGGCAAGCAGCGGGGTGGCAAAGGGCGTTGTGCTTGAGGTGTCAAACCAAAGGTTTTCAAACCTGTTGCCAGCAAGCGCCTCAAGCGCATGCGCCCACATGCGGTAACCGCCAAAATGCGCCGCAATCACCCTCATGCCGGGGAACTGGCGCAGAATGGCCGCCAGTTTGTAAGGGCAGGAGGGGTTTTGGGCGGGTGTTGTTCTGTCGCCGATGTGGATTTCAAACACAAAGTCTTTTTGCGCCTCTTCAAAAATGGGCAGAAGGCGAGGGTCGTCCAGCCAGAAGCTCTGAAAATCCGGGTGCAGCTTGATGCCCCGGATGCCGGCGGCCTTGATGCGCTTGAGCTCAGCCTCCCAGTTTTCATAGCCCGGGTGCACCGTACCAAAGGCGATGACCCTGTCTGCATGCTCCTTTTGCAAGGTGATGGCGTAGTTGTTTGCAGGAATAACCTGGGCCGGTGCTGTGGCTGCGCACAAAACCACGCATTTTTCCATCTCGGCCTTACGCTCGCGCTCCAGCAGGTGGGCGATGGTGCCATCGCCCGCGCAGTTGACGCTATAAAAATCATTCAGGTGATCCACTGCCTTGTGCGCTATCTTGGGATGAAAGGCGTGGGTGTGTATGTCGATGTACATGATTCGCGCTTATTTTACCCCATTCACCACATTGACGGGGGTTCCTGCCTGCCAGCGCCGGATGTTCTCCGCCATGAGGTCAATGATGTTTTGCCGCGCACGTGTGGTAGCCCAGGCAATGTGCGGCGTAATCAGCGTATTGGGCGCTGAAAACAGGGGATTGTCGTCCTGCGGAGGTTCCTGCGCAAGAACGTCAGTGCCAAGACCTCGCAGATGTCCGGATTTCAGGGCTTCTGCGGCGGCGGCTTCATCCACCAGCGGCCCGCGCGAGGTATTCAACAGGATAGCCCCCTTGCGCATGGACGATAGCGTTTTGGCATTGATGATATTGCGTGTTTCCTTGGTCAGCGGGCAGTGCAGGGAAACCACGTCTGATGCGCAAAGCAGGTGCTCAAGCGTGGCAAAGGCAAAGGGGCCGTAGGACGGCGGATCCTTGGGGGTGCGGCAGTAGGCGAGTACGCTCATGCCAAAAGCGTGGGCCAGTTCACCCATGCGGCGGCCTATGGAGCCAAAACCAATCAGGCCCATGGTCAGCCCTTCGAGGCACAGAGGCGGGATCTTCCAGTAGCACCAGCTTTTGGATTTGAGCCAGTCGCCGCTTTTGACGCTCTCGGAATGCAGGCTTGTATGGCGGCACAGCTCAAGCAAGAGCGCCATTGCATGCTGCGCCACATCGCTCACGCCGTAAGCAACAACGTTGCACACAGGAACATTGCGAGCGGCCAGCGCATCAACGTCTACAATATTATAGCCGGTGGCAAGAACGCCTACCATGCGGACATTGCTGTCCAGTTGCTCAAGATTTGCGCCAGTCAACGGGGTTTTGTTGACAAGCACCACGTCTGCCCCCTGGGTGCGCTCTGCAACCGCTTCGGTGGGAGTGGTTTCATAAATGGACACATCGCCAAGGGATGCGATCGGCCCCCAATCCACATCGCCGGGATTGAGCACAGCACCGTCAAGAATGGCTATTTTCATGCAGGTAACCTCTGTTGCCTGCACTCTATCCTGTGATGCCGCTACCCGCAAGTTCCCGGCGCAAAGTCATATATCCGTAACATTTGGGCGTATTTCTTGTTCCGGTGACAGTTAGTTGCGGCGGTAAATTTGCGCTGTTGTGTTCATCAAAGGCGGCAATGGTTTGCGCGATAGCTCTGTGCAGTGTGAAGCAAGGGTGCGAAGTCTACGCAGGCAGTGCGCACATCATGTGCTGGTGCAGATGTGGCCGCAAGGTTATGTCTGAAAAATACTTTGCTGGTCGTACACATGGCAAAAAAAGAGCCGCCCCAAGGGGCGGCTCTTTCAGTACTGGTCTTAAAAAAGACTAGTGGGCGATCACGCGGAAGTCATCGCGGCGGTTCTTGGACCACGAAGCTTCGTTGTTACCCTGCACGGCGGGGTTTTCCTTGCCGTAGCTGATCATTTCCAGCTGGCTGGGGTTCACGCCAAGCGTAACCATGTATTCATAGGAAGCGCGGGCGCGACGTTCGCCGAGGGCGAGGTTGTATTCCTGGGTGCCGCGTTCGTCGCAGTTGCCTTCGATGCGCACGCGGATAGAGGAGTACTTCTTCAGCAGATCGGCCTTGGTCTTCAGCATTTCTTTGTATTCGGGCTTGATGTCGAATTTGTCGAAAGCGAAGTAGACGCGGGCGTCAGTGATCTGCTGGATGGCCGCACGCATTTCGGGGGTCAGGCCATCGTCATAGCCGGGTTCGCTGGTGGTTTTCTTTGCGCAACCGAAACCGGCGGCAAGGGCCATAACCAGAGCGAGAATAAGAGCATAGCGTTTCATTGTGTGTCCTCCTGAACAGCTCATTCTCCAAAAAAATTGATACCTTTCCTTTCTGCACACGCGAGGCCGTTTCGTCCTCGCATAACAGATGGTATCTGGCCCGCAATTTTTGTCAAGGCGTGGAAGGGGGTTTCGACGCACTTTCGTAAAATATTTTTTACCCATTTCGTCCCGTGAGGGCCGTAAAATCGAGTAAAAATGCGGGTAAGAGGCCTATCTGTTAATTTCTAGCTATTTTTGCTGACCGGGCATGCCCCAGCGCGGGAAGTAGACGGAACCACCACCGGTGGGCACCTGCTTCGCATCACCGCCGTGACGGGTGGTCAGGTAGATACCGTGACCGCTGCGCGTGGACGAGAACGCAATAAAGTAACTGTCGGCGCAGAAAGCGGGCTGTTCATCGCTGCCGGGGCCGAAAGTAACCTGACGCTCCATGCCGGTAAGCATATCTTGCACAAAAATACGGTGACCATAATCGGTCATGCGGCTGTACACCACCAGGGTTCCGTCAGGCGACAGATTGGCCTCAGTGTTGTACGTGCCGTTTTTGCTCACGCGTGTGACCGATCCGCTGCTCAGATCTTTGAGGAAAATCTGCGGGCCACCCAGGCGCGAAGAGGTAAATGCCATCTTGGTGCCCGTGCTGTCAAATGTGGGCGAAACGTTGATGGAGTCGTTCTGCTCAAGCACTCGTTCTTTCTGGAAAACGTGGTTCAGCTGGAAGATGACAGGGAACTTGCCGTTGGAAAGCGCCACGGCAACCTTGTTGTCGGGCATAAAGGCAGGGCCGATAACCACGTTACCAGGAAAGCGGATGCGCTGCACTTTGCCGCTGGAGCGATCCCATACGCCGAGGGCATGGGATTTTTCGTCAATGTGGGTAAAGACCACAAAGCGACCATCAGGCGACCATGCGGGCGACATGGACTCGCCGGGCATGTTGGTGATCTGCCGCAGGTCGCGCCCGGTGGGCTTGACCAGCCACACGTTGGCGCTCATCTTGCCCGTCTTTTTTACAAAGGCAAGCGTGGAGCGGAAGAAGGCGCCATTGCCAGTAAGGGCTTCAAGCAGGTCGGCGCAGAATCGGTCGGCGACTTCGGGCAGGTCTTTGGAAGTAACCTTGGGATACTCCTTGCCGAAAAGCCGCCCGCCAGTGTTGGTTTCAAATGCGCGGATCTGCACGGGGCGGGTGCCGCTGTCGCCCTCGGGCCAGTAGGTCGTTACCACAATGTCCGACCCGGCAAGCTGGAAGCGCTTGAAATCGAGGGACGGCGGCTCATACCCGGGCAGAACAACGCCGCCAAGCACTGCTCTGGGATCGGTAAGGCGCATAAAGGGCAAAAAGCTCAGGTTTTCCTGCACGATTTTTTGCAGGTTGGTGCCCATGCTGTTCGCTTCAACAGAGGGGCCCTTGATGGGGGCCGCCAGGGCAAGGTTAACAATGTTTTGCCCCGGACCGTAAATGTCCACGCGCATGGCGGCCTGCGCCCCGCTTCCGAGAGCCAGCCAGAACCCCAGGGTCAGGAGAAGAAGCTGTTTTTTCATGGCGTCAGTATTCCTTGTTCAAGCAGCACGCCTCAGCGGCGCACCAGTGTAAGGGTGATGTCCAGCGTTCCCCCAAGTTCGGCGGGAGGAGGGGGCAAGCTGCCTGCTCGGCGTATGCCTCGCTGCACATATTTGTCAAGAAGCTTGTCGCCCGTGGGCGATATTACCTTGAAATCTGTGATTTCTCCCTGAGGGGAAATCGTAAGCCTCAGGCGTGTCTGGTATTCACCCGGCTCTGTTTCGGCAGGGATCAGGATGGCGTCGCGTATCTGCCGCGTCGCATCACGTCGATATTTTACACGATCAACGCCGGATGCGCCAGATGTAGTTGTGCCAGATGCGGTCGCGCCAGACGCTGGAATTCCCGAGGCGGCTACTGTAGCGCGACCAGAGGGGGTGTCGGCTGAATCTGTTTTTGCCGGGGGCTGTGCTTTAGCCTGAGTCTGAGCCTGTGTACTGGCCTGAGCCTGTGCCGAAGCGGCCGCTGATGCGGCCTCCATGTCCGGATCGCCATAGGTGGGCAGATTGTCCACCTGTCGGGCTGGCTTTTCTGTTGCCGCTGGGGTGGCCTGTTCTGCTGCCGTGGGGCTGCTCCTGCCAATAAGCTGCGTGGCCGGTGTGTTATCAGCCTGAGTCGTGGCCGGAGCCTTTGCGCCCTTCTTTTTGCTTTCAGTATTCGCCTTGGGGGCAGGCGCCGGGGCCACTGGCGCGGGCCTTACTTCCGGAGCGCCCTTGCCGCTGGCCTTGGCAATGGCCTCGGCTCTTTCACGGGCGCGGTCTTCTGCGGCTTCGGCTCTTGTGTCGCCAAGCGCGGCTTCGGCCTTGTTTCTGGCCTTGACCTCGGCCCGCAGCGCTTCTTCCGAACTCAGTGGTTCCGGCTTGGGCTTGCCCTTGGGGGTGCCGTTCCAGAATGTCAGGTGCACGTCCATGGGCGCGCCGTAAGGCGGTGTTCCAAAAGAACCAATTTGCCGCACCGCGCCGCATACCGAACTGTCAAAAGCTTCCAATCCCGAGGATTTGACGGGCTTGCAGTCTTCAACCTGCCCACGCCCGTTAACCGTGACCTTGAGGCGCACCCTGAAATCGCTTTTAAGCGCCGGGGGCGGGGCCCATATTTCAATAATTTTGTCCAGCATGTTTCCGGCATAGCTGCTTTGATCAGCACTGGCGGCAGAAGCGGCAAAAGCCCCGACCGCCGTGACGTAAAAAAACGTCACGGCGATGAGGCTTGAGCATATGCAAAGACTGCTGAGGTGCGTGCGCGGTTGGGAAGGCATATATCCTCCTGAATGCGCGCGTTACCAATTGCGCGTTTAGGTGGCCGCCTTAGCGGCCCATGAGTTCATCAAGCGTAAACACCAGGTCAAGGTCACCGTAATCCGCAGAAGGCGGGGGCGGGAACTGGCCGCTATTGGCAGTGCGTACAATGGCGCTCGCTGCGGATGCGTCAAACTGCGCATTGCCCGAACTGTGCGTTACTACGGGATTCTGCAACAGCTTGCCCTGGGCGTCTACCTTGACGTTGATGATGCAGCGCAGGTTCAGGCGGCTGGCCGAGGTAAAGCCCCAGTTGGGCCGTACTGCCAGCATGACCTGCCCCATGTACACATCGCCAAGGCCACCGCCGCCGGGGCCGGTGCCTTCGCCGCCGCCGCCGCCCCTGTTGCCGCCTGCGCGGCGCTGGGCCTGGGCGAGAGCCTGCTCCACGGCATTGCCCCTGTCGCCGGAATCTGCCCGCGAGGTGGCTTTGCGCGCCTGTTGCAAGGCCGCTGCCACAGGGTCAACGTTGGACTTGGCGTCCTTGGATTCCTTGGCGTCCTTCTTGGCGTCCGCCTTGGGAGGCTCCGGCTTTTTCTGATCCTTTGGAGCTTCCTTATGCGGTTCTTCCTTGGGCTTGGGCTTGTCTTCCTTTTTCTGCGCGATGGGTTTCGCTTCTTCCTTGGGTTCCGGCTTGGGCTGCGGTTTGGGCTCGGGCTTGGGCTCGGGCTTTTTCACAGCCGCTGTATCCTGCTTGGGCTGCGGCGGAACAGGTTTGGGCTCTTTAACTTCAACGCGCTCGGGCGCGGCCACTTCCGCCTTGGGGGCGGGCGGCGTAGGCGCAAGGGGGCCATCGCCGGGCTGCCCCATATGCCCGAGTATGGGCGAGGGGGTACGGTTGCCGCCTGTGGCACCCTCAACCAGACTGATCATGACCGGAGGCGTGTCCAGCTTGATGGGCGGGCTGCTGGGCCAGAACCATATCAGCAAAAATATGGCCGCGTGCAGGCAGAATGAAAGAACGTATGAGGCCAGGCGCATAGAGCAATCCTATTTTCGGGCGCGTGCGGGCTTGCCGCCCTTGGGCGAGGCATCATCTGGCTGTTCGGCGATAACGCCGAGCTTTTCGATGCCCACGGCCTTGATGTGACCCATGACTTCCACAACGGTGCCGTAAGGCACTGCCTTGTCGGCCTGCAGAAAGAGCGTCTTGTTCTTTTCCTTGACCAGACGCTGCAAATACCCCTCAAGGTCTTCCATGGTGTCCACGGGGTACTCGTCAAGGTACATCTTGCCGTCATTTCGCACGGTCAACACCATGTGGTCGGCCTCGGTAGAAAGCACTTCTACCTGCTTGGTCTGCGGCAGATCCACGTCCAGCCCCTGACTCATCATAGGGGTAGCCACCATGAAGATGATCAGCAGCACCAACATGACGTCCACAAAGGGCGTGACGTTGATGTCCGAAACAAATTTGTTGCCGCCGCCAACACTAGCGCCCATGCTACATCTCCGTTGCGCCCGTGCGCTGCACGGGGCGGTGGGCGTTGATTTCGCGCTGGACTCGGTTGAGGAACACGCCGGCAAAATTCACCAGCAGCGTATCAACCTGCGAAAGCTTGCCCATGAAGATATTGAAGCCGATGGTGGCCGGAACAGCCACCGCCAGGCCGATGGCCGTAGCAACCAGAGCTTCCGAAATACCGGGGGCAACGGTGGCCAGGGAGGCCGACTTGAGCATGCCGATGGAGTGGAAGGAGCTCATGATGCCCCAGACCGTGCCAAACAGGCCGATAAAGGGGGCCGTGTTGGCGCAGGTGGCCAGAATAGACAGCGAGCTTTGCAGCCGGGCCAGTTCCGTGCCCACACCCTGACGCAGCGCGCGGCGAACGTTGTCGACCACCACTTCACTGCTGTTGCCAAGTTCTTTGGAACGGTTGAATTCAAGAACGCCCTGATGGGCGATGTAGTACAGCGGGGAAGTTGGGTCGGAACCCAAGGACTGCACGGCTTCGCGCAGATTGGCCGCCTTCTCGAACTTTTCCGTGCCGCTGAGAGCTTTTTTGTTAGCTGCGCTCAAGCCGATGAATTTCTGGATCATCAGCCCCCAGCTCGCAATGGACATCATGACCAGAAACGCCAGCACCGCCTTGGCCACCAGGCTTGCCTGGGCGATCATCGAAAAAAAACTGAATTCCATGAGGTTCTCCATATCTGCGCAACAACTGTGGTCTGTTTCAGTGCGCCGCAAAAAATGCCAGCACGGCAGACGCAAAGATGCGCCAACCGTCACGGCGGAGCTGCGGAATCCCGCAAGGACTCTGCTGCGCAGCATGCTACGACTGGGGTAAACTTTCAAGAAATTTTTTAGAATCACCTTGCGGCTCCTCGCGGACAAGGAATTTCGAGTTTCACTGCTGGCTTGCCTGGCAGGGTTTGAAATACATGCTGCAATTTATGAAAAATTTAATTTTACACGTAAATCTGTTTGTTGTTGAAATTGGTCATATTTTATGTATATTAGAGCACAAGAGTTACGCTTTATGGTCCTTTCTTCAATAAACAGTACATGTGAAAATAGTTGTTATTCAGCGCGCACTGAACAAAAGTACCTTTTAAAGAATGTCTGTTTAGCCGTTTTGCGTAAAATTATCTTTTTCCATGAAGTGTTGCCAATGCCGTCTTCTGCGGTGTATGTAATCCGGGTCGAAGTAATTTTTAAAAGGTAGCGGAGCCATTCCGTCTGTAACTATATGAAACGCTTTCCTGAACTGGGCCTCGTGTTTCTTGTTGTTGGTGCGCTTGCCGGCCCTGTGGGCAGCAATGCAGCGTTTGCCGATTCTTCTGTTGCCGCGCGTCCCTCGGGCAGCGCCGCCGTGCCCGTTTTTAGCGGAAGAACCTTGCCTTCGGGCAAAGACAATGCTTTGCCTTCCGGGGCAGTTTCCATGCCCGATGCTGTGGATCGCGCTTTGCGGCATAATCCGAGCCTGGGTTCGCAAGAGGCGCAGGGGCAGTCTTCTGAAGAGGCGCGCAAATCTGCGCGCGGGGCTTTTGGGCCCAAGCTTGGTACAACGTATTCCGCCTCCAAGCAGGAAAGAAAAACGTCGCCCGCCTTGCCCAGCAGTAGCAGACCAGCGGAAAAAGGCACATATACCTGGGCCGTGGAAATTTCTCAGCCAGTGTTTCAGGGGTTTCAGCTTCTGGCCAATTATCAGAAGGCAGCCCTTCAGGCTGACAGCGATAAAGCCTCGGTGCGCAATGCCGAACTGTCCATGACAGAAAGTGTTCAGACCCAGTTTCTGAATTATCTGCGGTACGAAGAAAGCGTGCGCAGCCAGCGTGATGCACTTGCCCGTTTGCAGGATCAGTTGCGCATCACCACTGCCTTTTTTGGTGTGGGCCTTCGCCCCCGGCTGGATGTGCTCCAGGCAGAAGTGGATGTGCGACAGGCCGAGAATACCTTGATTCAGGTCGAAAACAGCCGCGACACCAGCCTTGCCAAGCTGAATACCTTGCTGGGGCTGCCCGCCACGGCCAAGATCAAGTTTACCGGCAAGCTTGCCCATGTGCCCTTTACCCGTTCGCTGGA
Organism: Desulfovibrio desulfuricans DSM 642; assembly: GCF_000420465.1. Taxonomy (NCBI): domain Bacteria; kingdom Pseudomonadati; phylum Thermodesulfobacteriota; class Desulfovibrionia; order Desulfovibrionales; family Desulfovibrionaceae; genus Desulfovibrio; species Desulfovibrio desulfuricans. The sequence continues at coordinate 791,205 of NZ_ATUZ01000011.1, forward strand.
GCAGTGCCTTGAAGCGGCCTACCGCCAGCGGCCCGATCTTTACATGGCGGCGCGCTCGGTGGAAATCGCGGGCAAATCGCAGCAGGCCGTGCAGAGCGGCTATTATCCGCAGGTGGAAGCCTATTACAATGTTTCGCAGAGCGGCAATTCGCTTGATCTGCAGGAAAAGGGCGACCGGGGTTCACGCAGCTCCGTATGGGAAGTGGGCGCCCGAGCCACCTGGGACGTTTTTCAGTGGGGAACCACGTATTATGCCGACAAAGAGGCAGGCTGGCTGGTCACAAAGATGCGCTATGCCGAAGAAGACCTGAAACTCAGCGTTGGCTACGACATCAAGTCGAAACTGCTTGCCGTGCAGGAAGCCGCCAAACGGATAACCGTGGCGGAAAAGGGCGTGGAGCAGTCTACTGAGGCATACAATGTGGCATTGGCCCGTTATCAGGAGCAGGTGGGCACCAACTTTGACGTGCTGGACGCTTCGTCCAAGCTCACCACCGCTCAGGCGACGTTAACAGGAGCAAAAGCCGATTATCTGACCGCTCTGGCGCAATTATATGTGGCCATGGGCGAATTTCACCCTGATCTTATGCGGCGTTGAGCGACGGCACGACCTTAGCCGCGCCGCCCAAAAGTGATTACGAATGAATGAACCTTATTTGAACATTACCCCCCTCGGGGGGCTGGGAGAGATCGGCCTCAACTGTCAGCTGTGGGAAACCTCCGGCGGCGTTGTGATGGTTGATTGCGGCCTCATGTTTCCTGACGACGCCCACCTTGGTGTGGACGTTGTTATCCCGCACTTTGGCGCTGTCAGCGGCATCAAGGACAAGCTGCTCGGCATTGTGCTGACGCACGGGCATGAGGATCACATTGGCGCACTGCCCTGGATCGTGCCTGAAATCAAGGGAACCCGTATCTATGGCTCACGCTTTACCCTGGCGCTTGTGGAACACAAGCTCAGGGAGCGGGAAATTCTGGATTGGGTGGAGCTGTGCCCTGTCGATATCAACACCGTGCTGCCTCTGGGCGACCTGACCTTTCATTTTTTCCCCGTCTGTCACTCCATTCCCGAAGGCTTTGGTCTGGGCATAGAAACGCCCGTAGGCCGGGTGGTGCACAGCGGCGATTTCAAGATTGACCCGCATCCCCTTGACAGCACAGGCACCGACCTGAATCTTTTCCGCAATTTTGCCGGGCCGGACGGCGCACGGCTGCTGCTTTCGGATTCCACCAACATCGTGCGCGAGGGGCGTTCCCTCACGGAGCGCGAGGTCAAGGATTCGCTGGATAAAATATTCGCCACGGCCGAAGGGCGCATCGTCATTACGCTCTTTTCCAGCCATATTCAGCGTATTCAGGAAGTTTTTGATCTGGCGCGCGAGCATGGGCGCACGGTGGTCATCAGCGGCAAATCGCTGGCGAACAATATTGAAATGGCGCGAGATCTTGGCATTGCCAAGCTGCCGCCTTCGTTTTTCAACGCGCACAACGGCGTACCCGACCTGCCGGACGACCAGATCGTGCTGGTGGTGACAGGCGCGCAGGGCGAACCGCTCTCCGCCTTGTCGCGCATGGTGCTTGGCGGCCACAGACAGCTGGAGATCCGCAAGGGCGATACCGTGGTCATGAGTTCGCGTATGATCCCCGGCAATGCCAAGGCCATCTCCCGGCTGATCAACGAAATGTACCGCATCGGCGCAGAAGTGCTTTATGAAAGTGTTCACGCCATCCATGCCTCGGGGCACGGCCAGCGCGAAGAACTGCGCGATATGCTTGAGGCTGTGCGCCCCACGCTGTTTGTGCCTGTGCACGGCGAATACCAGCATCTGGTCAAGCATGGCCGCCTTGCTGTTGAATGCGGCGTGGAGCAGGACAACGTCATCCTGCTGGAAGACGGGCTGCCCCTTACCCTGCTCAAAGACTCCTTCCGCCTGGAACAGCGCGTTCCGGTCGAGTGTACGCTCGTGGACGGCAAGGGCGTGGGCGATGTGGGCTACGCCGTGCTCAAGGAGCGCCGTATCCTGGGCGATGAAGGCATGGTCATTGTGGTGCTGGTGGTTGATTCAGAAACCGGCAGCATACTGCACGGGCCGGAAATGATCTCCAAAGGCTTTGTGTTCGAGCAGCACTACAGCCACTTGCTGGAAGACGCCAAGTGCCTGGTGCTGGATGAGATTGAAGCGGCCCGCCCCGGTCAGCTTGGACGCTTGCAGGAAGGCATTCGTTCTTCGCTGCGGCGTTTCTTCCGCCGTGTGCTGGAGCGTGACCCCGTGGTCGTGCCCGTCATCAGCGAAGTCTAGGGCAAAGCTACAGATAACAATCCAGATTATTGCGGGGCTGAGGGGTAATCCTTCTTCCCTAATAGCTTCAGTACCGCTCAAAAGCCGCTGCCGACTGCCTGTCGGTGGCGGCTTTGCTTTTGAGGGAAAGATGGGCAGGCGGAGTAGGCACGTGTCCTGTGCTGCGGCTCGGGAATACACGCGGCAGAAGCATGCACGCTTCAGTTTGGCTCCGCACATAAAACGCGGTGCGTTTGCCAGGCAAACGCACCGCGTTACTATCGATTGCAGCAAGGGTACTGGTTTCGCGCCGCTATGGGGACAGCGGTCTACATGCCCAGATAGGCTGTGCGCACTTCTTCGCTGGTGAGCAGGTTGGCGGCTGTGTCGTGCATGACTATGCGGCCATTTTCCATAACATAGCCGTGGTTGGCGATGCGCAGGGCCTGGTTGGCGTTCTGCTCCACCAGAAAGACCGTGGTGCCGTTGGAATTGACCTTCTGGATGATGGAAAAGATCTGCTGAATGATGATGGGGGCGAGGCCAAGGGATGGTTCGTCCAGCAGCAGAAGCTTGGGACGGCCCATGAGAGCCCGGCTGATGGCAAGCATCTGCTGCTCGCCGCCGGAAAGGGTGCCGCCAGCCTGCTTGCGGCGCTCGGACAAAATGGGAAAAAGGCTGAACACATAGTCCAGATCGTCCTTCACGCCTGCCGGATCACGACGCAAAAATGCGCCGAGGTCGAGATTTTCGCTGACGCTCAGATCGGGGAAAATCAGGCGGCCTTCCGGTACCTGCGAAATACCCAAGGTCACAATTTCGTGCGGGGGCAACTGGTGAATGGGCTTGCCGTACCAGAGTATCTCGCCTTTTCTGGGGCGGTTGATGCCGCAGATAGTCATAAGCGTGGTGGATTTGCCCGCGCCGTTGGCCCCGATCAGGGTGACAATTTCGCCTTCCTCAATATTCAGCGAAATATCGCGCAGGGCCTGAATGTTGCCGTAATAGGTGTCTACGTTACGCAGCTCAAGCATCGCTTTCTCCCAGATAAGCCTTGATGACGCGGGGGTTGGTGCGGATTTCAGCGGGGGTGCCTGTGGCGATGCAGGAGCCGTATTCCATGACGTAGATGCGGTCGGAAAGCGACATGACCATGCCCATATCGTGCTCGATAAGCAGGATGGAGAGCTGCTGGTTGTCGCGGATGGAGCAGACCAGCTCCTTGAGTTCGTTGGTTTCCTGGGGGTTCATGCCCGCTGCAGGTTCGTCCAGCAGCAGCATGCGCGGCTCGGTCGCCATTGCGCGGGCGATTTCAAGCCGCCGCTGTGCGCCGTAGGGCAGGTTGTTGGCCGTTTCGTTCCAGAAATCCTGAAGCTTCACCAGTTCCAGAAGTTCATAGCTGCGGTCGATGCAGTCCTGCTCTTCACGGCGGGTGCGGCCATCGCGCACGATCGCGCCAAAAATGCCCGCCTTGGTGCGGCAGTGGCGGCCAATCATCACGTTTTCAAGCACGGTCATTTCGCTGAAAAGGCGGATGTTCTGGAACGTGCGGGCCATGCCCATCGCCGTGATGAGGTGGGGCTTTTTGCCGTTGAGCAACTGCTTGTCGCCCGAGGCGTCGTGCAGAAACATCTGCCCCTCTGTGGGGGTGTAGATGCCGGTCACGCAGTTGAAAAACGTGGTCTTGCCTGCGCCATTGGGGCCGATAAGGGCAACGATCTCGCCGCTGTTCACGGTGAGCGAAAGCTCGTTAAGCGCGCGGAGACCGCCAAAATCCTGAGAAAGATCCTTTACTTCCAGTACCGGTTTCATCAGCGGCCTCCTTCAGCACCGTGCAGGTTGCTGATGCGGTAGCGGCGTCGTTCGCCGCTGATGAGGCCCTGTGGCCGGAAGAGCATCATAATCACCATGATCGCTCCGAAAAGCAGCATGCGGTAGTCAGAGAAAGCCCGCAGATATTCCGGGGCAAGAATGAGAATCAGCGCTGCAATGACCACGCCCGCAATGGAACCCATGCCGCCCAGCACCACCATTGAAAGAATCATGGCTGATTCCATGAAGGTAAAGCTGGAGGGATTGATATAGGTGGTCTTGGCGGCAAAGATTACCCCGGCAAAGCCAGCCCAGCAGGAGCCGAGCGCAAAGGCCGAAAGTTTTACCCGCGTGATGTCCACGCCCATGGCCTCGCAGGCTATTTCGTCTTCCCGCAGGGCTTGCAGGGCCAGCCCCACGCGCGAATTCTTGAGCCGGGTGATAACCACAATGGTAACCACAACTGCGGCCAGCACCAGATAGTAGATGTAGGTGGTGGACGCGGTGATGTCCATGCTCATACCAAAAAAACCGGGGCGCGGAATGTCGCTAACGCCGCGTGGGCCGCCGGTGACGGTGTTCCAGTTTTGCAGGGTGAGGCGCACAATTTCGCCAAAGCCCAGGGTCACAATGGCGAGGTAGTCGCCACGCAGCCGCAGCACGGGAAAGCCCAGGCCAAGGCCGAAAAGCACGGTGAGGAAACCGCCGATGGGCAGGCAGGTCCAGAAGCCGAGGCCGAAATACTGGTTCAGCAGGCCGTACGTATACGCGCCAATGGCGTAAAAAGCCACGTAGCCAAGCACAAGCTGGCCCGCCAGACCCACAACGATGTTCAGGCCCAGCGCCAGCATGACGTACAGCAGGGCGGAGATCATGATGTTGGTCTGATAGAAGGAACTGACCAGAGGCATGCCGATGAGCACAACGGCAAGCACGGCAAGCCCACCAAGGCGGAGGCCAGCGCTGTTTCTGAATGATTCAATAATCTCTGCCAGATTGAAGCACTTGGGCAGGGTGATGATCTTGGCGCCAGCAGCTTTACGGCTGAAGCACCAGTCCCAGATAAGTGCAAGCACAAAAATGCCTGCGCCAAGAGCCAATATGCGGTCAAAACGCCAAACAACGGTTTTTGCCGCCACGTTCAGCTTGATGCCCAGCACCGGCAGGGTGAGCAACATGAACCACAGGGCTGCGATGGCGGCTTTAAGTATGCGCTGCATGGCTACACCTTCTGCACTGTGGCTTTGCCCAAGATTCCGTCGGGCCTGAAAATGAGAATGAGGATAAGAATGCCGAAGGCCAGCATGTCTTCGTAGTTGCCGGAAAAATAGCCCGTGGTGAAGCTTTCGGCCAGGCCAAGCACAAGCCCGCCCACCATTGCGCCGGGGATGGAGCCGATGCCGCCGAGCACTGCGGCGGTAAAGGCTTTAAGTCCAGCCAGAAAACCGATGCCAAAGTTGACCTGCCCCATGTGCGAGGCGATAAGCACGCCGCCAAGGGCCGCCAGGGCGGAACCGATGATGAACGTGAGGGAGATGATGCGGTCGGCATTGATGCCGAGCAAAAGGGCCATCTTGCGGTTTTGGGCCGTGGCGCGCATGGCTTTGCCCATGCGGGTGTAGCGGATGAAAAGCGAGAGCGAAACCATGGCAAAGGTGCTGACCATCAGGATGAGAAAGTCGCTGGCACCCATGACGTAGTCGATGTGCTCAAGAAAATCCATTTCCGGCAGCAGGTTGGGAAAGGGCACAAAGTCGGATGTCTGCGCAAGCAGCACATAGTTTTGCAAAAAGATGGACATACCGATGGCAGAGATAAGCGGCGACAGGCGCGGTGCGCCCCGCAGGGGCTTGTAGGCGACCTTTTCCAGCGTATAGCCGTAGGCGGAACACCAGACTATGGCCGCAAGAGCCGCCACAATAAGAATGCCGCCAGCAGGGAAGCCATAGACGCCAAGCGCGCCAGCTATTAGCAGGGCCGTGAAAGAGCCCAGCATATACACTTCGCCATGGGCAAAATTGATGAGCCCGATAATGCCGTAAACCAGCGTGTAGCCGAGGGCGATCAGCGCATAAATGCTGCCCCGGGTTAAACCGCCGAAAAAGAGCTCTATAAAAAATTGAATGTCCATGCAAACTCGCGCGCGGTACGGGGGGTGTCCCTGTTCGTTCCGCCTGTCCCGTTAATGCCGTCAGCTTCCGGCGATGCGTGAAAAGCCGGGGCGCGGCCATGGCCGCGCCCCGGTAGACGTTTAGTCCAGGGTAATGCTGTGATTAAGCTCTACGAACTTGCCATCTTTGATCTGGTAGATGGAAAGGCCCATACCGGCGGCATCGCCGGTCTTGCTGAAGGTCAGCTTGCCCAGCGGGGTTTCCACCGGGGTGGTGCGCAGTGCTTCCACAATCTTGGCGGCATCGGTGGAGCCAGCCTTGGCAATGGCGTTCACCAGAGCCTGGGTGGCGGCGTAGCCGTTGTAGTAGAAGGAGCCGGGATCGCTGCCGAACATCTTCACGTGGCCTTCATGGGCATGTTTGTAGGCGGGCAGGTTACTGGTGTCCTTGGGATAGGAGGCGTACACGCCTTCGGCGTCCTTGCCAGCCATCTTGATGAAGGCGTCGTCCTTGAGGCCGTCGGGGCCGATCATGGCGGTGGTTACGCGGTCGCGGCGCATCTGCTGCAGCAGCTTGGAAGCAGTGGGCTGGTAGCCGCCGAACACGAGGATGTCGGGCTGGGCGCGGCGCAGCTTGCGCACAACGGCGGAGAAGTCCACAGCATCAGGGGTAACGGCTTCGTACAGAACGGTTTCCACGCCAGCCTTTTCAAGGGTTTCGCGGTTGTTGTCCACAAAGCCCTTGCCGTAGTCGCCATTGTCGTGCAGGTAGGCGACCTTCTTGGCCTTGAGGCCGTTCAGGATGAAGTCGCTGGTCAACTTGGCCTGGGCCTTGTCGTTGGCGATGGTGCGGAAGAAATAGGGGTTGGTGCCGCTTTCAGTAAGGCTGGGGGTCGTGGCAGAAGGCGACATGGAGACGATCTTGGCCTCGGTGTACAGCGGCAGGGTAGCCTTGGTAGCGCCGGAGCAGATGTGGCCCATGACCACGTTCACCTTTTCGGAAATAAGCTTGGTGGCCGCGTTGGTGGCCAGCTCGGGCTTGCACTGGTCATCCTGGGCGATCAGTTCAATCTGACGGCCAAGCACGCCGCCGTTGGCGTTCACTTCGGCAATCACAACCTTGGCGGCGTTCAGGCTGGGAACGCCGTAGGAGGCCAGGTCGCCGGAGTGCGCGCCGGCAACGCCGATTTTAATGGGATCCGCAGCCATTGCGGGCGCGGCAATTGCCACGCAGAATGCCATTGCAGCAAGCCAAGTCATACCTTTTTTCATCTCCGCCCTCCGCGAGAAAAGATGTGCGCACAAATGATGCGCCGCTTGTGGATGAAGGCTTTTCTATTGCCTCATTGCGGGCATCCTGTCAATGCGCGCACGGCGCGGCGATTGAAAGGCCGCAGGGCGGCAAACCGCCGAATGCCTTGCAAAAAAAGATATTCCATTAAAACTGTCTGCTCATTGCGCAAGGGCCTCTTTCAGGGCCTGCACCCCACGCTCCATGGACTGCTCCGACAGGTGAGCATAGCCCAGTATCAGTTCGTGCGCGTGCGCGCCGTTGCGGCACAGCGAATGGTGCTCCACCGGCACGGCCCGAACGCCCTGCGCGCGCATGGCCGCGAGCACTTTGTCTGAAAAAAGGATTCCTGGAAATCCCGCCACCAGATGCAGCCCGGCAGCCTGTCCGCTGGCTGTGAAGCAGTCGCCAAAGTACCGCCGCAGACATTCCAGCAGGAAGAGCCTTTTGCCTTTATACAGCTTGCACATTCTCCAGATATGCCGTTCAAGCCCCCCGCTGGAGATAAAGGCGGCCAGCGTGCGCTGCGAAAGCGCATCGGTGTGCACATCCGTGTACTGCTTTTCTTCGGCCCAGGGGCGCACCATGTCCGGTGGTATCACGGCAAAGCCCAGGCGCAGGGCTGGAGCCAGAATCTTGCTGAACGAACCAATATATATGCCCCTGTCGGGCGCAAGCTCGCGCAGGGCGCTGACGGGCGTTCCCTCAAAACGGAATTCGCCATCATAGTCGTCCTCCACCACCATGCAGTCGCGCTGTCGGGCAAAGTCCACCAGCGCCTGTCGCCGCTGCGCGGAAAGGATGCCCCCGGTAGGATACTGGTGCGAAGGAGTCACATAGACAAAGGCGCATCGTTGGGTGGTCTGCTCCGAGAGGTTTTGCAGGCGGCTGACGTCCATGCCTTGCGCGTCTGCAGTTATGCCTTCAATGGCGTACCCGGCGCGCGATATCACCTCCACCAGCCCCCGGTGCACGGGATCTTCCACAATTGCCAGGGCATTCGGGCGGTTGAGCAGGCGCGCCACAAGCCTGAGCCCCTGGGTTGCGCCTGTTGTGATCATTACCTGCTCCGGTGCGGCGCGCAGGCCCCGCATGCGCAGCAGCCATCCGGCAATGGCCTCCTGCAATTCGGCAACCCCTTGAGGCCTGCAATAGCGCAGAGCCGAGGCGGGTAAAGTATCGCACACCTGCCGATACAGCCGGCCCCATTCCGCCGCAGGAAAGTGCTCCAGCGCCGGGATGCCGGACTGAAAGTTCACAAGTCCCGGCGGGTCGGCGCGGGAATCATCGTGCGCATGCTCATCTGTCGTAGATTTTTGTCCGCACACTTGCGGCTGGGGCCGGATACCTTGCGCCACATGCGTTCCCGAGCCGCGCTGCGATTCAAGATAGCCTTCGGCCAGCAACTGGTCGTAGGCTTCAATAACAGTGCTGCGGGCCACATGCAGTTCTTTGCCCAGTTGCCGGGTAGAAGGCAGACGGTCGCCTGCTGCCAGATGACCGCGTAAAATCAGTTCCCTGATCTGCGCGCTGATCTGGCGGTTCAGCGAAAGCGGGCTGTCTGCATCAAGACTGATCCACATGGCGCACCTATAATTGGTATGATAAAAAATGCCAAAAAGTGGCGCTTATCAAAACCACTTTAGCTACGCTAGCCTTTCAAACGTCAGATGGCAATACGTGCCGGAAGACGTTCAGCATGCCGAAGCATTGTGCGGGCATCACAAGGAGAGGAAGTAATGAGCGTGTGTGAAAACAGTGCGCAAGGTGCTGCGGTTGAGAAAGCTGCCGGGGGAGCGCAACCACTGGTGCAACAGGGGCAAGCGCGCCCCTGGGGAGCCTGGATCAGCCTGACCCTTGCCATGAGCATCGCTGGCAGCGCCGTGGTGGCGGGAAAACTGCTGGTGGGTAGCCTGCCTGTGTTTCTTGCGGCGGGGCTGGGCCTTGGAGCAGGGCTGCTGGTGATGCTGCCCCAGTTGTGGCTGCGGCGTGAAAGGGGAACGCTTGATGGGCGCACCCACGCAACTTTGGCGCTTCAGGCATTGTGCGGCATAGCTCTGTACCGGATTTGCACCTTTGAGGGGCTTCGCTTTACCAGCGCGGCTTCTGCGGGCTTGATGAGCAGCGCAGCGCCAGCGGTCATTGGCTTGCTGGCATGGGGCATGCTGCGGGAGAGGCCGCCGCTGCGGCGTATTGCTGGCATAGCCTGTGTGAGTCTGGGCCTGCTCGCCATTAATCTTACGCCCTTTCTGGCAGCGCCGGGAGGCGCTGGTGTGGAAGCCACGCCAGCAAGCGGAGGCGAGGCCTGGCGCACATTGCTGGGCAACGGCCTTGTGCTGGTGGCCGTATTGTGCGAGGCGGCATTTTCCGTGCTCAGCAAAGCGCGCTGCTGCCCCATGTCGCCCTTGCGGCGCACGACAATTGTGTCATTTTATGCATTTGTCATGCTGTTGCCCATGGCCCTGTTTGAGGCCCGAGATTATGATTTTACCTCATTGTCTGCCTCAGCCATATGGGGGCTTGCCTATTATGGCGCTGCGGTTTCTTACCTGTCGTATGTGCTGTGGTTTCGTGGGATTGCTCAGGTGCAGGCCAGCGCAGCCGCGGCATTTACAGGCTTGGTGCCTTTGAGCGGCGTAGCGCTTTCGTGGCTGGTGCTTGGTGAGCAGATTCTGTGGACGCATCTTGCAGGTCTGGCCTGCGTGACGGCGGGCATATGGCTTTCGTGCGCTGCAACCAATGCGCCGGATGCCAAGTAGGGCGCGGGCAAGCCGCAGCCTGCTCCTGATTTCTGGCCGCATTGCCGTTGGCAACGCTTATAAATAGAAAGAGGGGCTTTCGCCCCTCTTTCTATTTATCCCACGGTCGGGAAACTATTCTTCTTCGCCTTCAAACTTGATGAACCCGGGGTTCACGTTGACCATGGCGTTGACGATGAGTTCCACCAGGCCGCCGTAAGCGAAGTTGTTCTTGGTGTACAGATCGTTGTGTTCCAGCATTTCGCGGATCTGGCCCTTGCAGTTGGAGCAGGGAGCGCAGATGTACTTGCGGGTTTCCGGTCCAAGGCAATCCTTGAAGGCTTCGGCGATCTGCCACATCTTTTTGCGGCCAGAGATGTTGCCGCGCCATTGCTCGATGTTGTTGCGGGTCATGATGGCAAAGCCGGAGCCGCCGCCGCAGCAGTAGTTGTCCACACCGTGGCAGGGCATTTCGCGGAACATGGGCGCAATCTTGCGCACGATTTCGCGCTGGGGTTCAACAATGCCCATGAGGCGCACGATATTGCAGGGGTCGTGCAGGGTCACGGGGAAGTTGTTGCGCGAAGGATCAAGCTTGAGGCGGCCCGACATGACGATGTCGTGCAGGGTCACGTAGCAGCTTTCGCGCGGCACCTGATATTCGAAGGGGATAACGCGGTCGGCGATAACGGTCAGGGCCTTGTGGGCGTGGCCGCATTCACCGATGACGATCTTCTTCACGCCAAGTTCCTTGGCGGCCATCATGTGCTGCAGGGCAATACGGGCGGTCTGGGCGTCGTCGTAGAACACGCCGTAGTTCACGCCGTCGTACGCCAGAGCCTTGCTCGAGAGCGTCCATGAAAGACCAGCTTCCTGGAAGATCAGCGAGAAGGCGGCGATGTTTTCAGGCCAGGCCATCACTTCGCCAGCGTTGTGCAGCAGCATGATGTCTGCACCCTGCACGTCGAAGGGAGTGTGGATGCCCACGCCGGTGATTTCGGTGTAGTCCTCGTCGATGAACTCCACGTTTTCTTTCACCACTTCAGGCGTCATGCCGGTGGAAGACCCGCACTTCATCTGGTTCATGGTGCCTTTTTCGTGCAGTTCGCGGGCGTAGATGCCCATCTCCTGGCTGAAAAGCTTGCGGATTTCGCGGGCCAGCAGGCCGTTGTCCACACCGATGGGGCAGGTCTGCGCGCAGCGACGGCAAAGGTTGCAGCGGTAGGCCAGCTCGCCCAGGCGGGCCACTGTCTTCCAGTTCAGGCCCATGTCGCCGTAGCGCCATTTGGCAAAGGGTTCTTTCTTCACATACTGCTTGTAGATGCGGCGGAAGATTTCAGACCGGAAGTTGGGCCGGTACATTTCGTTTTTGCCAGACATCTCGTACAGATGGCAGGCATCAGAACAGGAGTTGCACTGGGCGCAGTAGTCCATGCTGGTTTCGAGCATGGGCAGGAAGGTCCAGTTGTTTTCCTTGGTGAACAGCTTGCGCATGCCGTTGAGGAACTTGTTGACCAGTTCCTCTTCTTCTTCCTTGTTCTTGGGCACAGGAATGTTCAGCACGCACACATCATCAAGGATACAGGCGGTGTTCTGCTTCTGCTCATCTGTAAAGGGCTTCCAGGGCATGGTGTGCACGTCCAGGGGAAGCTCAGGAATATCCTTGAGGTCAATGCTGACCATCTGCCCTTCGGCAGTGGAAACATCTTTCAATTGCAGTTTATCTTTCATGATGGAACTCCCTAGTCTTCCTTCTTGGGGGCTGCGGGATTGGTGGTGGCCACATCAACCCAGGTCTTGGGCTGGCCATCGCCATTGATATGATCGGCAGACCACGTGACGTTGAACTTCAGGGCGTCCATGATCTTCTGCTGGTTCTTGGGGCTGTAGTTGGTGGGTTCGTCACCCCAGCGGATGTCGTGGTAGGTGAAGTACTTCATGAAGACGTGGCCCATGTGTGTCATGGGAATCCAGATCAGCAGGAAGAAGCCCACCAGCAGGTGCAGGCTGAACAGCACGTTGGTTTGCGGGGCAAAGTGGAACGTGATCAGGTTGTACATGAAGGTGCGGGCCAGCTCGAAGTAGGAAGGAGTGGTAGCCCAGGCAGCCAGGCCCAGCACGCCGAAGAGCACGAAGACAAGCAGGTTGAAGTAATGCTCGGGGGTGCTGTAGCGGCGCAGGCCTTCATCGGCGCGACGGCGCAAAACAAGGCTGACGCCGCCCACAATGATGCACAGCGTACCAGCCAGGGCACAGGCGCTGATAACATTGCCGACAAAAATCATCAGACCGCCCTGGGGGTTGAGGCCCAGAACCTGCGCGATGGCGGCAAACAGCACCACGATGGTGCCGCCCATGAGCATGTACATGCCCACATGGAAGGGATAGGTGCGCACCCAGAGCTTGAGGTTGTGTTCAAAGGTGGCGTGCAGGAAAAGCACTTCGGTCAGCAGGGCCTTGACGTCGCCCATGTGAGCGATGTGACGAGGCTTGGTCCACCAGTCCTTTTCTTCCATAAAGCTGCCGCCGTACACCGTCTTGGAGCCTTCGTGAGGCACGGGGTACAGTTCCCAGCGCACATGCAGGGGGCTGGCTGCAAGATACGATTTGATCTTGAGGTAGGCCATGCAGAAAAAGCCGGCTACCGCCAGATAGCCAAGAATGTAAAAAAGTGTGGTCATGCGTTTACTCCCGTGGGGTCAAGATGCCGCTAAATCGTGGGTTAGTTGCGGCCGGCACAGCCGACACGCTTTCAAGCCCGGCATGCGTCTGCCTGCCTGCAACCTCTCCTTTTAATGGGCCGACGCCTGAGTCAAATCTGACCTTTGTAATCAGGAATTGATCACATTAGTCGACATAGTCAAGGTGTACGGTGACCCCCCTGATACTCAAAATTACAAAAAATGCAAAGATGTCAGATGGAAACAATACAGTAAACTTAATCTGGATTAACCTAATTTTATTTAACTAAATCAAGTAGATTACACCTATAAAAAAAATTTTCAAGCAGGCCAAAAAATTTTTTTAACAAGCTTGGGATGAAAAATTATATACTTTTTTAGTACGATAAAATTTATCAGTGATATTGAGGCAATAAAAAAGGTCGGCTCATGCCGACCTTTGTGTGTCAAATGGTATGCTTGTATAAACGGATTCTGCGATTGAAACCGTGCTCCCTACAGGAGAATGTGCGGGTCGTGCATAAGATCGCGCAGTGTAATTGACTCAAAAACGCCATCAAGTGTCGCCTGCAGGTTCTCCCAGGCTTTTCGGACTTCACATCCATCAAAGCGCGTGCACTCGCCGGGCTTTTCCATGCAGTTTGTCAATTCAATGCCGCCTTCCATCAGTTTGACGATGCATCCAAATGTGAGTTCTTCGGGCTTGCGCAAAAGCACATGACCACCCTTGGCCCCACGGATGCTGCCCGTTATGCCAGCCAGCCGCAGCTGGCGCAAAATCTGTTCGCTGAATTGTGAGCTTATGCCAGTTTGTGCAGCCAACTGGCTTGAAGAGACCGGTTTCTCAAGACCGTTTTTTGCCAGAAAAAGCAGGATCCTGGCGGCATACCGGGTTTTTGCAGAAAGCTTCATTGCGGGTCCCTCTTGTGTGCAGATTGAATAGTTTCCATCTGCCATGACTGCCGGCGTCTCTGCGCCGATGCTGCGGCTAGCTATGACTAATGACGCATAAATCTAACACATTATATTTGCTATGGGCAGTATTTTTTTTTCTTCGTCAAAAAGTTGCGAAATTATTCACATCATTGAAAACATGGCGAAGTCTGGTCGGTGACGTTCATTTCGGCACGCTAGTACCCGCTTGACGCCGTTATGTTGGTGCGCTAAAAAGTTGATCAGAACAGTCTAAATTAGACAGATACAGTTTAGAGATAGTTATTGTCTCCTGCAAAATAAGGAATGACTATGCGTATTTCGACGATGGCCTGCCATGCTTTGCACTTGTTATTGTGCCTTTCTGAACAAGATGACGAAATCCCTGCCTCAGCGTCCGAACTTTCGGTCTGCACCGGCATATCTGAAAAATTTGTTCAAAAAATCATGCGGCTGCTTCAGTCAGAGGGCATTGTCAAAAGCGTTCGTGGCATTGCCGGAGGCCACATGCTGGCGCGCACCCCTGATGAGATAACGCTCGCCGACATAATTATTGCAGTTGAAGGCGGCATTTCCCTGCCTGGCGTCAGCAATGTTGCCCCCAGGGGTAAAACAGCGCTGGACGCCTGGGATATGGTCGCCCGTTCCATGAACAGTTCGCTCGAAGCTGTGACTCTCAGTTCTGTTCGACAGAGTAGTGCTTCAGCGCCGCGGCAAGCCACCCGCCGCAGGGTGGCGCAACCCTCTTCTCCGCTTCTGCCGGAGACCGACTTCGGAGGCACCAATGCAAAAGCATATTCTCTTGGTAGACAGCGATGCCGAAAGCCAAAGCAGACTGTCTCAAACCCTTCAGCAGTGTAATTACCGGGTAAGTACCGCCAGCACCTGTGCTGAAAGCCTGGCCCAAATTGCCAGCGACAGGCCCGACTGCGTTGTTTTTGATGTGGAGCTGGAGGGAACATCCGGCACCATCATGTACAGTCGTTTGCGCCGCAATGCGAGCACCTGGTCGCTTCCGGCGGTGGTGTGCACATCTGTTGGGCCCCGGCCTGTGAGCTTTGGAACGGGGATTCCCGTTCTTTCAAAAAACTGTTCAAGCGAAGCGCTGCTTTCTACCGTCAGCGCCGCAATGGCATAGCGCTCTTGTTTGATACTCGCCTGACGGTCGGGCTGGGATAGTACCCGACCGTCAGGGCTGTGGTTCGCTCCGTTGTTCGCGTCAGGCAAAAGGACAAATGCTGGCGCGGCAGACGGCGAGTTTTTTCAGGTTCTTTTGAGGAACCCTTGTTTTTGGGGGCCGTCTGTTGCACAGACGGCCCATCTTTTTATACTTCGTTGTGGTTGATGTGATCCGGAATGATCATCATATCAACCAGCAGCGGCTTGAGGAACGACCACTTGACGTTGTGTTCTTCATATACTTCCATCATGTCTCGGATGGCGTCCCAGCAGTTGTGGCAAGGTGTGATGACCAGTTCCGCACCAGTGGCATGGATTTGGTCCAGTTTGTTCTTCAGGCCAACGTTACGTTCTTTGCGGTACATGCCGATGCCGTTGAGGCCGCCGCCACCGCCGCAGCAGAAGTTGTGGTCGCCCTTGGGATCCATTTCGCGAAAATCTTCAGCTATGTAGCTCATGATTTCGCGGGTGGCCATGCCAAGGCCGTGGTTGCGCACATAGTTGCACGAATCCTGAAGGGTGCAGGGCATCTTGAGCTTTTTGGCAGGGTCAATCTTGATCTTGCCTGTGCGCAACATTTCTGCAACCCATTCCACATAGTGCATGAACCGCACCGGCGGATCTCCGCTTTCGCGTCCGGCCCAGTAGGGGCCTTCAACTACGGTGCCACGATGGGCGTGCCCGCATTCCGTGCCAACCACCACCTTGGGCTTGATGCGCTCAATGGCGGCGTAGATGCGTTTGACGTTCTGCGCACAGCCTTCCCAGTCGCCAGCGAACATGGTGAGAGATGTGTTCTCCCAGCCTTCGCGCGGCACTGTCCAGTTGGTGTCTGTAACGTGAAAGAGAATGGCTGCCTGAGCGATGTCTTCAGGATAGTGCTTCACTTCGCGGGCGTTAAGAATGTACATGACGTCCGCGTTTTCTTTTTCAACAGGGATTTCCAGGTCGGGCCATTCTTCCTGTTGCTCTTCGACCATCCATTCGCAGGTTTCAATCCAGTCTTCTTCGGTCACGTCCATCTGCGCTCCGTAAACGCGGTGCATGCCGGAGCCGATTTTCATTTCCCACGGGATGAAGCCGTGCTTGAACAGAATGCCGCGCAAATAGCTGAACATAACGCCCGTATCAATGCCGTGAGGGCAATAAACGGCGCAGCGGTTGCAACAGGTGCACTTGCCCCAGGCAGCGTCCATGCATTTGATCATGAACTCGGCGTCAACCTTGCCTTTGCGGCGCAGCAGCTCGCCCAGCGTAGCCTGAATCTTGTACGATGGAATCTGCGTGGGATCATTGTTGTTGGTGCGATAGAAAAAGCAGCTATCGGCACACATGGCGCAGTGCGCGCAGATGTTCAACCACGTGCGGGTGCGCGATTTGCAGGTTTGTTCAAGGTCGCGGGCCAGGGCTTCCTGGTCGACCTTCATTTCCTTCATCTGGGCATAATATTGCGCCCCGCCCTTGTCCTTCAGCAGATCAAGGATACCTTCCTTGGTGGTGACGGGGGTTGGGGTGCACAGCAATTCGGACATGGTTCGCTCCTTTCAGGCGAAAAGATAATTCGTTTGCCCCGATTACCAGGGGAAAGCGCCGCCGCGCGTTGCGCCGCCTCTTTTAATGGCAAAGTCCATGCCGATCTGCGCACGGGACATAAAGAAGAGGACAATGTGCGAAAGCTTGGTGAAGGGGGCCAGCAGAAGAAACAGTTCGCCGCTGAGCACATGGGCTATCATCCACGTCTGGTAGGCGCCACCGTCAAGGCGCGCCATAAGACCCGTGGCAAAGGGCAGGAAGGTCAAAAGCAGAATAAGCCAATCCTGGCCACTGTTGAGCTGCCTGAGCGCCGGTGAGGAAAGACGCCGCAGTGCGAGCAGAGCAATGCCGGAAAGAGCCATGATGGAAAGCACATCGGCAACGCCGCCGGGAAGCGACGGCAGGCTTATACCCACATAGGTTTCAAGCAAAACCGTGTGCCCAAGAAGAAACAGCGGTATAAGCACAGCGCCGAAATGCAAAAGAAAGAAAAGAATGGTGGCAACCGGCTGGGCGCGCCAGCCGCTGGTGCCGCCAGGGATAAGCCATTTGAAAATGGAAGCAAGCGCGCCGGGGATGGAGCGCTCGGCATGGTAGCGATAGGCCACGCGCTCAAGGCGTGCATCCAGACCCCGCACGTACAATATTGCGCGTACAAGCAGGCCGACGACAAATACGGCAATTGAAATAATGAAAAGTGGTCCGGTAATGAAATCCAGCATCTGATCTGCCTCCTAACGTATTCTTCGGTGTACCTTGAGCCTACTGGCTATTTCTTCTTGCCGGCAAACTCAGATGCGGTGCGTTCGCTGTGGCAGACTCGGCAGTCCACAAGACGCGGGCCCTTGCCAGCTTTGACGTGGCAATCGGTACAGGCTGTGTGCATGTAAACAACCTGCTTTTTCGCCGGAACCGATGTTACGTCCTTGAGGGTTTCAGACATGCCTGCATCTGTCATGTTGTGGCAGGTTGAACAGTCGCCGTTCTTGGCCTCCACTGCGTCCACATGCTTGTCATGGGGAAAAAAGACCTTGGGCATCTCTGGCTTGCTCACGGCGGGCGTGGTAACGGGCACAAGCTCGTTGCCACGCGCCGCGCCGGGCAATGCCGCCAGGCCGCAGATCAATAATAACAGGCAGGGGAGAGTGGTTCTGAATCTGATAAGTTTTTCCCGCATGATGGATCCTTGCTTCCTGACAAAATCCAGATGGTGTTTCCCCGGCCTGAATTGTGCCGGGCACAATTGGGGAAATCCCGCGCACATGCGCCGGGATTTCCCGTTTTCGACATTCGCCTAGTCCTGGGGCTGGCTAAGGGCCTCGGCCGCACTGCGCATGAAGACGGCGCACTTGTAGGGTTCGCCCTTCATGCAGCGCATGGCAAAAGCCGCCGCCATGTACATGAAGAGGCGCGATTCGTAGTCAAGCCTGGTGGTGTGCAGCCAGTGATCGTGAGGGTTTCCCCCCTCGGCCAGCTTGCGCGCACGTGCCATATCTTCGGCATACGCATCGCCTGTGAGCTTGGTGAACAGTTCGCAAATTTCATCGGCCAGATAATCGCGTTCTGACAAAGCTGACATAACAACCCCCTGCGTCTTCCGCAGTCGCGCCCCAGTCTATATGAGGCGGTTAAAAAGAGCAATTAATTAATAAAAAACTTGATGTAATTAATCCGTACAAAACTATTCTCATATTAAACATACTGTGTCAACGAGGTATGGATTTTTTTATGCAAAAAACTTCAAGTTAAGCTCAACTATTGAAAGGATTGACAATCTATTTTGAATGAGAAAAATTGCACAATCGGCGCAAAAGCTAATGTATTGATATTGTAATAAACACTGTCATTGCATAGTAAAACGATACAATTAATGTTTTGAAAAATATTTCAAGGAAGAAGTGCATATGATTTGCGTATAAACGTAGTTAAAAGATTGCTTATTGTTTCTATAAGTAATGGTGTTTGTGTGTACAATCTTCAAAGATCCGCAACGCAAATGCCCGGTTAGCTTCTTGATAACCTGCACCCCGCGCAACTGTAGGGAACTTGCGGCTGTATAAAGGGGCTCGGCTTATTTGTGGCGCTCAATATGGATTGTGTGCTTCCTGTGAAGCTGATTGGACTGTCCTAGGGGCTAGTGTGGGGCGTGAGGCGGCTCTGGCTGATGCGGCTGGTGCCTAAGGCGGCAGGGCAACAAGTGCAAGCAGGGTTTTGGGAATAGTGAAGCTTGCTGCGACAAGAGCGCGTCATGCCGAGGGGTGAGAAACTGCCTCCGTGGAGGGAGCAGGCCGCAAACAGGCCGTGGACAGGCCAAGGCCTGGAAGTGGATGCGCCGCTGGCTCTATCGCGCCAACGTAAAGCCCCCTTCGGAAGCGAACTTCCGAAGGGGGCTGTCAGTCTCCAGGCCGTGGCCCGGTTTATTCTGTCTGCCTAGTTGTTCAGGTCAACCAGAACAGGGTTTTCTTCAAGGTCTTCAAGGAACTTGTCGGGACGTTCCTTCTGGTCGGGAACCACGATATCGCCGTTGACGTATTCGCGGTAGCCGGTACCGGCAGGAATGAGGCGACCCACGATGACGTTTTCCTTGAGGCCGCGCAGGTAGTCCATCTTGCCCTTGAGGGAAGCCTCGGTGAGCACCTTGGTGGTTTCCTGGAAGGAAGCCGCCGAGATGAACGAGGATGTGGTCAACGAAGCCTGGGTGATACCCAGCACCAGCGGTTCCGCTGTGGCGGGTTTGCGGCCTTCGGCAATGACCTTCTGGTTTTCGGCCTTGAATTCGGCCTTGTCCACCTGCTCGCCCACGAGGAAGCTGGTGCCGCCGCAATCGAGAACCGTAACCTTCTTGAGCATCTGACGCACAATAACTTCGATATGCTTGTCATCAATACCCACGCCCTGGAAGCGGTACACTTCCTGGATTTCGTCCACAAGGTAGCGGGCAAGGTACTTTTCGCCACGGGTGCGCAGGATATCGTGCAGTTCGGGGTAGCCTTCGGTCAGCGGATCGCCCGCTTCCACAAAGTCGCCGTCAGCAGCGGTAATGTGCTTGCCCTTTGGCACCAGGTATTCCTTGGCCTCGCCGATTTCAGGCGTAACAACCAGCTTGCGCTTGCCCTTGGATTCGCCAGCGTAGGTGACAGTACCCGCGATTTCGGAAACTACGGCCATGTCCTTGGGTTTGCGAACTTCAAAGAGCTCGGCCACGCGCGGAAGACCACCCACGATATCCTTGGTCTTGGATGTTTCGCGGGGCTTACGGGCGATGATGTCGCCAGCCTGGATGTCTGCGCCGTCCTTGATCATGATGATGGAGCCGACGGGCAGGGTGTAGACCGCCGCCGTGCCGCCGTGGCTGCGCTTTTTGACGCTGCCGTGTTCATCGCAGATGGAGATGGACGGGCGGAAGTTGGTGGTGCGGTATTCCATAATGGTCAGGGATGCCTGACGGGTAATATCGTCCACCTTTTCCTGCACGGTCTTGCCGTCGATGATGTCCGTAAAACGGATAACGCCTTCTTCTTCGCAGACAAAGGGTTCGTTGAACGGATCCCATTCGGCCAGCACAACGCCCTTGGTCACTTCCTGCCCGTCATGGACAAGCAGGCGTGCACCGTTGGGCAGAATGTATTTTTCGCGTTCGCGGCCCTGAGCGTCCACAATGGTGAGCTGGCCGCTCTTGCCGAGCACCAGTTCCACTCCGTCGCGGTTGGTGACGGCGCGCACGCGGTTCAGGATAACGCGACCCGCGTTCTGGGCTTCAAACTTGTTCTTTTCAATGGTGCTCGAAGCCGTACCACCGATGTGGAAGGTACGCATGGTAAGCTGCGTACCAGGTTCACCGATGGACTGGGCCGCGATGATACCCACGGTTTCGCCCGTGTTGACCAGGTGCCCGCGGGCAAGGTCGCGCCCGTAGCAGAGGGCGCAGATGCCGCGTTCGGCCTGGCAGGTAAGGGGCGAGCGCACGGTGATGGAGGAAATGCCCTTGTCGCTGATAAGCTGGGCTTCCTTTTCCTCAATAAGCGTGTTTTCGGGCATCAGCACGGTGTTTGGATCATCGGGATCAAACACGGGGTAGAGCAGCACACGGCCAATGACGCGCTCGGCCAGCGGGGTCTTGATGTCGCCGCCGTCCTTGAGGTGGGTCAGTTCTATGCCGTCCACTGTGCCGCAGTCGTGTTCGCAGACAATAACGTCCTGCACAACGTCAACCAGACGGCGGGTAAGATAACCGGAGTTGGCCGTCTTGAGGGCGGTATCGGCAAGACCCTTACGAGCACCGTGGGTGGAGGTGAAGTACTGCAACACCGACAGCCCTTCGCGGAACGAAGAGGTGATAGGCGTTTCAATGATTTCACCAGAAGGCTTGGCCATAAGACCGCGCATGCCCGCGAGCTGACGCATCTGGTCCTGGTTACCACGAGCGCCCGAATTGGACATCATGAAGATCGGGTTGAAGCTCTGGTTCTTTTCCTGCTTGCCGGTTTTGGGATCAGTGAGGATGTCGTAGGAGATATCCTTGATCATCTCTGCCGAAACGTCCTGTGTGGCCTTGGTCCACACGTCAACCACCTTGTTGTACTTTTCAGTACGGGTGATGATGCCGTCGCGGTACTGATGCTCAATGTCGTCCACTTCCGCCTGCGAGGCAGCCAGAATGTGCTTCTTGCTTTCAGGAATGGTGAGGTCTTTCACGCCGATGGTCACGCCCGCCCTGGTGGCGAATTCGTAACCCATGTCCTTGAGGCGGTCGCACAGAATGACCGTGGCCTTGATGCCGCAGTGGCGGTAGGCCGCGCCCACAAGACGCGCAATGTTCTTCTTGGTGAGCACGCAGTTAACGTTTTCGAAGCCCAGCTTTTCTGGCAGGATGTCGCTCACGAGCACACGGCCGGGGGTCGTGTCGTACATGTGACCATCGGGCATGCGCACCTTGACGCGGGCATGCAGCGAAACCTGTCCGCCATCATAAGCGGCTTCCACTTCCCAGGGGGCGCAGAAGGTCATGCCTTCGCCCAGCTCAAAGCTGCGCTCGGCGGTCATGTAGTACAGACCAAGCACGATATCCTGAGAAGGCACGATGACAGGGCCGCCGTTGGCGGGCGAGAGAATGTTGTTGGTGCTCATCATAAGCACGCGGCATTCGATCTGCGCTTCCACCGAAAGGGGAATGTGCACGGCCATCTGGTCACCGTCAAAGTCGGCGTTGTAGGCCGAGCAGACGAGCGGGTGCAGACGGATGGCCTTGCCTTCGACCAGCAGGGGCTCGAAAGCCTGAATGCCCAGACGGTGCAGGGTAGGGGCGCGGTTGAGCAGAATGGGGTATTCGCGCACCACTTCCGAAAGGATATCCCAGACTACCAGCTCTTCACGCTCCACCATCTTTTTGGCGCTCTTGATTGTGGAGGCGTGGCCTCTTTTTTCAAGTTCGGCATAGATGAAGGGCTTGAACAGCTCAAGAGCCATCTTTTTGGGCAAACCGCACTGGTGCAGCTTGAGGTAAGGGCCAACGGTAATAACCGAACGGCCGGAGTAGTCAACGCGCTTGCCGAGGAGGTTCTGACGGAACCGGCCCTGCTTGCCCTTGATCATATCGGAGAGCGACTTGAGCGGGCGACCGTTAGTGCCTGCAATGGCGCGGCCACGACGACCGTTGTCGAAGAGCGCGTCCACAGCTTCCTGAAGCATGCGCTTTTCGTTGCGAATGATGATTTCGGGCGCGCCCAGCTCCATCAGCCGTTTCAGACGGTTGTTGCGGTTGATCACACGACGGTAAAGGTCGTTGAGGTCAGAGGTGGCAAAACGGCCACCGTCCAGCGGCACCAGAGGACGCAGTTCCGGCGGGATGACGGGAATGACTTCCATAATCATCCATTCGGGCTTGTTGTCCGACTCAAGGAAGGCTTCAACAATCTTGAGGCGCTTGGTGATCTTTTTCTTCTTGGTCTGGCTCTTGGTGGATTCGCCTTCTTCGCGCAGTTCGGCGCGCAGCTTTTCCAGCTCCAGCTCTTCCAGCAGACTGCGCACGGCTTCCGCGCCCATGCCCACGGTCAGAACTTCGTCCGTGCCATAGTGGTCAAGAATCTGGAGGTACTGGTCTTCTGAGATGACCTGGCGCTTCTGCAGATTGGTCTGACCGGGATCAAGAACGATGTAGGAGTCGAAGTACAGCACCTTTTCCAGATCGGCCATGGTCATGTCGAGCAGGGTGCCGATCTTGGAAGGCAGGGTCTTCAAAAACCAGATGTGGGCAACGGGCGCGGCCAGCTCAATGTGGCCCATGCGCTCGCGGCGCACCTTGGAGGCAATAACTTCAACGCCGCACTTTTCGCAGACGATGCCGCGGTGCTTCATGCGCTTGTATTTGCCGCAGTTGCATTCATAGTCCTTCACGGGGCCGAAGATCTTGGCGCAGAACAGGCCATCGCGTTCCGGCTTGAATGTACGATAATTGATGGTTTCCGGTTTTTTCACTTCGCCGTAAGACCATTCGCGAATGGCCTCGGGCGATGCGATGGAAATCTGGATGGCTTTCAGGTTGCGGATGTTCGTCACGTTGGTCGACGCGCCGCGTGCGGTGAAAAGATCGTCCAGGCTCATAGTATACCTTGCTTTGTAAAAAGCTCGTTGAAATCGTTAGCCATGCTGTCGTTGGCCGTGAGAGGCAAAACCGCTCACGGCCAACGCAACGCGTTTCCGGGGCCGCAGAAAGGGGCTGTTACGCCTCTTCCTCGCGTTCTCTCATAAAGCCCACGCGTTTGGGCTTTTTCTTGCCTTCTTCCTGATGCAGGGTCACGTTGAGGCCAAGGCTCATGAGTTCCTTCACCAACACGTTGAAGGATTCGGGCAGACCGGCTTCAAGGAAGTTGTCGCCCTTGACGATCTTCTCGTACATCTTCACGCGCCCGGTCACGTCGTCCGACTTGACCGTGAGGAATTCCTGCAGCAGATAGGCCGCGCCGTAAGCTTCCAGAGCCCACACTTCCATTTCACCAAGACGCTGACCACCGAACTGGGCTTTACCGCCGAGGGGCTGCTGCGTCACCAGCGAGTAGGGGCCAGTGGAACGGGCATGGATTTTTTCGTCAACCAGGTGGTGCAGTTTGAGCATGTACATGACGCCCGTGGTCACGCGGTTCTTGAAGGGAACGCCCGTGCGGCCATCGTACAGGGTGGTTTTGCCGTCGTTGGCAAGACCAGCCTTGTCCATCCAGCCCCAGATTTCTTCTTCGGTCGCGCCGTCGAACACCGGGGTCTTGGTAACAATACCGTTGCGCAGCTTGAGGGCAGAGGCCTTGAATTCCTCATCGCTCATGCTGTCCACCAGGGAGTTGATTTCAGGCGAATTGTAAACGCCCTTCAGTTCTTCGCGCACAACCTGCATGGCCGCGCCGGAGTCAACCAGTTCGGCCAGCTGCCGACCCAGTTCCTTGGCGCCCCACCCAAGGTGGGTTTCCATGATCTGACCGATGTTCATACGTGAAGGCACGCCCAGGGGGTTCAACACGATGTCCACGGGGCGACCGTCGGCAAAGAAGGGCATGTCTTCTTCCGGCAGAATGCAGGAAACAACACCCTTGTTACCATGGCGGCCAGCCATTTTATCGCCCACAGAGAGCTTACGCTTGATGGCGATGTGCACCTTGACCATCTTGATGACGCCAGGGGGCAGATCATCGCCTTCCGTAACCTTTTCGCGCTTGGAGTCGTAAATGGCCTTCAGGTATTCAACCTGCTGGTCGTAAGACTTGAGCACATCGGCCACGGCATCGTTGACTTCCTTGCTCTTGAACAGACCCGCGAGCTTCTTCACGGGGATCTGCTCAAGCACGTCTTCGGTCAGGGCTGCGCCCACTTCGGCCAGCACTTCGCCCTTTTTCTTGCCCGGCACTGCGGCTGCGATCTGCTTGCCCAGCACATGCGGGGCAATCTGAACGCGGGTGCGGTCGGACAAAGCGCGAAGGTGATCAGATTCCTTCTGGTCCAGCACGGACGTGTCGTGGCTTTCAATGGCCAGCGTGCGGTCGTCCTTCTCGCCGGAGCGGCGGTTGAAGACCTTCACGTCAATGATGGTGCCTTCCACTCCCGGGGGAACCTTGAGGGAGGTGTTTTTCACATCCCTGGCCTTCTCGCCGAAGATGGCGCGAAGCAGCTTTTCTTCAGGGGTAAGCTGGGTTTCGCCCTTGGGCGTGATTTTGCCCACAAGGATATCGTCGGGCTTGACTGCTGCGCCGATGCGGATGATGCCGCTTTCGTCCAGGTTGCGCAGCATTTCTTCGCTGACGTTGGGAATATCGCGGGTGATTTCCTCCGGTCCAAGCTTGGTGTCGCGGGCCACTACCTCGAATTCTTCAATATGAATGGAGGTAAAGGTATCCTCGCGAACGGTGCGCTCGGAAATGAGGATGGAGTCTTCGTAGTTGTAACCGCACCAGGGCATGAAGGCGACCACCAGGTTTTTGCCGAGGGCCAGTTCGCCTTCGTCAATACCGGGGCCGTCAGCCAGAATCTGGCCCTTTTTCACGGGCATGCCGGGGTAGCAGGTGGGCTTTTGCCCAAAGCAGGAGTTCTGGTTGGACTTGTGGAACTTCAGCAGGTCATAGGCGCGCACGCCGCCCTGCTTGGGGAACACGTCGCCTTCGTACGAAACGATGAGGCGGTCGGCGTCCACATATTCCACCTTGCCCGGAGCGGGAGCCACGATGCACGCGCCGGAGTCACGGGCCACGTCCACTTCCATGCCGGTGCCCACAAGGGGCTTTTCGGCGCGCAGAAGCGGCACGGCCTGACGCTGCATGTTTGAACCCATGAGCGCGCGGTTGGCGTCGTCGTGTTCCAGAAAGGGAATGAGCGCGGCAGAGATGGAGACCATCTGGCTGGGCGAAATGTCCATCAGGGTCACTTCTTCACGCAGGTTCATTTCCACTTCGCCCTTGACGCGCACGGTAACGTATTCGTCAAGCAGGTTGCCATCGGCATCGGTGCGGGCGTTGGCCTGAGCCACAACCTGACCGCCTTCGCGGGATGCATCAAGGTGCACCACATCATTGGTAACGCGGGCATCACGCACAACGCGGTAAGGCGTTTCGATAAAGCCGTAGTCGTTCACCTTGGCAAAGGTAGTCAGCGAAACGATCAGACCGATGTTCGGGCCTTCAGGCGTTTCAATGGGGCAGATGCGGCCATAGTGCGAGGTGTGCACGTCGCGCACTTCAAAGCCCGCGCGTTCACGGGTAAGACCGCCGGGGCCCAGAGCCGAAAGGCGGCGCTTGTGCGTCACTTCGGAGAGCGAGTTGGTCTGATCCATGAACTGCGAAAGCTGCGAGGTGCCGAAGAATTCTTTCAGCACAGCCGCCACAGGCTTGGGATTGATAAGGTCGTGGGGCATGAGCGTGGAAATTTCCTGAAGGCTCATGCGCTCCTTGATGGCGCGTTCCATACGCACAAGGCCGATGCGGTACTGGTTTTCCACCAGTTCGCCCACCAGACGCACGCGGCGGTTGCCAAGATGGTCGATATCATCGGCGGGGCCGTGGCTGTCCTTCAACTGCACCAGCACCTTGATGGCGGTGAGGATGTCGTGGTCGGTCAGCGTACGCAGGTCGTCAGCCTCATCCAGGCTCAGACGCTGGTTGAGTTTGTAGCGGCCCACGGGCGACAGGTCATAGTAGTCGCCGTTGCGGAACAGGTTGTCAAAGAAGCTGGCCGCAATTTCCGGGGTAGGCGGAGAAGACGGACGCAGACGACGGTAGATTTCTTCCTGCGCTTTCTGCTGGTCGGGGATGCGATCCTGAACCAGAGTGTCGCGGATGGACGAAGATGCATCCGTGCCCTTGGTGTGCAGCACGGCAATGCGCGTGATGCCAGCTTCGCGGAAGCGGTCGAGCAGGCCTGCGGTGATTTCGTCCGCGGCTTCGGCCAGCACTTCGCCGGTCTTGGGATCTGCCACGTCCAAAGCCAGAAACATGGCGTCCAGCGTGTCGGGGCGAACTTCGATAGCTTCAATGCCCGCTTCGCAGATCAGGCGCCAGCTGCGCTTGGTGATGGGCTTGCCAGCCTTGACAATGACATTGCCCTGCGCGTCGATGATGTCAGCGTAGGCGTTGTCCTTGCGGTACAGGTCCTTGCGCACTTCCCAGAACAGGCTGCTGGCCGACTCAATGCGGTAGTGCTCCTGCGAGTAGAAGTATTCAAGAATCTGCTCCTTGCTCATGCCCATGGCCTTGAACAGGATGGTGGCAGGCATCTTGCGGCGTCGGTCGATGCGGACGTACAGAATATCCTTGTGGTCGAAGTCAAAGTCGAGCCACGAGCCGCGCATGGGGATGATGCGGCAGGAATAGAGCACCTTGCGGCTGGTGTGGGTCTTGCCGCCGTCGTGCTCAAAGATGATGCCCGGCGAACGCTGCAACTGGTTAACGATGACGCGCTCGGTGCCGTTGATGATAAACGTGCCCTTTTCCGTCATCAGGGGCAGGGTGCCAAAATAGATATCCTGCTCTTTGATGTCGCGGATGGTGCGGTTGCCCGAAGCTTCATCGGTGTCATAGACAACCAGGCGCACCTTGATGCGCATGGGTGCCTCGTAGGTCAGCCCCTTGGAAATGCACTCGGCCTGGTCGTACTTGGGTTCGCCGATTTCATAGCTGACGAACTCAAGACTGGCGGTCTTATTGAAATCCTCAATGGGGAAGACGGTGTGGAACACACCTTCCAGCCCTTCCTCTGGGCTGCGGTCGGCATCTGAAACGCCTTCCTGAAGGAATTTCTGGTAAGAATCTATCTGCAGATTCAGCAGATGTGGGATAGGGAGGGAAACCTTGATCTTGCCGAACTGTTTGGTGAGCTGGCCCATGGGTACCTCAAGATAGGTAGCGGTTGCGCCCCGGCTGCGCGACAAATCAGCATGCCTAAGCCGGCGGGCAAAAAACTTGCTGTCACTGCACCCTGAAAGCGTAATCTGGTGGGAAGGCAAAAAAGAACTTACTGCGGGCAAGGCGTAAAAAACCCATCCCTGTCTGGGTAAACAGGGCTGGGGTCAGGGCATTACCTTTAATATATATGCTTGGTCAGTAAGTTATTGAAAAACAGAAAGGAGCCTCCCGCACCAATCGTTGAAAGAGGATGCATACTAGGAATCCGAGTCCTTGGCAAGCAAAAAAAGCGGGAGAGAAAAATAAAAAAGCCTCTGTTCACTAATTTACCTCAGTGGGAACTTCATGACAAGTCAAAAAAAATGCCGGGTGGAGCGGTTATTCTCGTTTGAGCACACAAACCGTGCTGGCAGGACGCGCAAAAGAACGTTTTTTCCAGCCTCCTCAAAATTTGCCACGACTTAGCCTATTTCAAACAGGGTCTGTCCCTCCTCGGCTCTCCGGCTCCATGCAGTGATATGCCCATCGTTGGAAACCTTGATGCCGATGCCGTGTTCGGCCAGGGTCATGGCTGCCGCCTTGCGCCCGCCGCTGCTGCTGCCGCCGGGAATCTTGAGGATAGCCCCCACCGCAAAAACGCTGCCATCGTCAAAGATCAGGGTTGCGCCATCAATGGAAAGAAGTTCGGCCCGCAGCTTGCGTGGAATCTGCGCAAAATTCAGGCTTGGCAGGGCCGAGCGCAGCAGCGCGGTTTTACTGCTGACATCGTGCGCCAGCATGTCGCCCTGGCTGACTATTTCGTTCAGGTAGCCGTGCAGCCTGTCTTGCGAAATGCGCACCAGTTCATCCTGGGAAATGTTCTGCCCAATGCGCTGGTTCCGGCGCTCGTTTATCATCCACGGGGTAACGGCATTTGTGCGGAAAAAGCCGATACACGCGCCCTTGCGTCTGAATGAAACATCGAGCAGGCTGAGGTACAGCGCTTCAATGGTGCCCCTGCTGCCTCCTTGCCCCTGATAGCCAAGCTCGGCAAGGTAGGCCTGATGCGAAAAGTGCAGCCATTTTCCGCGCCTTTTGGCAAAAAATAACTGCCTGTTTTTAAAAATGAGGATGTCGCTGTTTTTGCTGAGGCAAAAGGCGCATCTGTTTTGCGAAGTCCAGTAGGCCACGGGCAAAAAGGCCAGGGGCGCGTAAACATGGGCCGCCGCGACTTCTTCGGGCAACGCCGCCTCGCAGTAGGCGGTTATGCCGCCCTCGGCATTGCACACAAGCAGGGTGTCGCAGCCGGAGGTGAGCACCTTGGCATAATCCTCTTTGCTGGCATCAAAAAAATTCACGCTGCCGGGGCGGGGATCGTCTTCGTCAATGCCCACGCAAAAGGATATCTTGTCGCCCTCATACGTTTCGCTCGACCAGAACGACAGCAGATTCAGCATGCGCAGCACCGTTGCATGGCGCTCTGGCGAAAGTATTTTGGCAATGCCGATGATCTGCGCCTGCCGTATGCACACGGCGGCGTAATCATCTATGTGGGGCGTGGTGAAGATTTTTTCCCATTCTTCAAGGATGTTCCGGGCAATGGCCTGCTCCGTTTCTGTAAACGGAATGGCGCGGAACAGGTACACTTCATCCTCCGGCTGACCGGTAAGGGCGACCCGCAGCATAAAGCGCCTGCCGTTCATTTCGGCGAGGTCTTCAAAATTTTCCCTGGTATAGTCATCGTCCAGAATTTCGGTGGCGGGGCCGAAGAGCGGGGCAAGGTATTCTGCCACTGCCTCGAGGATGGCTTTTTTTGCTTCCATGATGCTACTCCCTGTGGGCATTGGCAGAACCGGCAAAAGCGGCGGAGATGCCGCACCTGATGCAGAAGGCTGGCGCGGGCTGAAGCAGACGGGCCGCGCCCGGCCCCGGCGCTCAGGCGTCTTCCTGCTTCCAGAGGGTTAAAATGTTCTTGCCGTCCGCGGTGCGGGCATATTCCATCCTGCTCATGATCTTGCGCATCATGGCAATGCCCAGCCCTCCCTCACGGCGCTGCTCGGCGGGCAGGCTTGTATCCGGGTCCGGCTGGAGCAGGGGGTTGAAGGGGCGGCCTGTATCCTGAAACTGCATCACGGCCTGAAAAGGCCCGGAGCGCATCCGGCAGCGCACCAGCACTGTTCCCTGATCCGGGGCGTAGGCATAGTGGGCGATGTTGGCAAAGACTTCTTCCGCAGTAACCAGCAGCATGGGCAGGGTGGCGGCAGGGCACTGGGCGACCTTGAGCTTTTCTTCCAGAAAGGCCAGCAGTGTTTCCAGATGGGCGTCATCCGCCGTTATGAGCAGTTCATCCCAGGCCAGACCCGTAAATTCCAGCGCCAGAATGGTGATGTCGTCCGCCTGTTCCACGCCAGCGGCAAAGTCGTCCACCCGGCGCAGCAGGGCCTGCACGGTCTGTTCCGCATCCATGCGCTCGGTGCCCAGCACAACGCTTTCTATGCCGCTGAGGCCAAGGCGTTCGCCCCGGCTGTTTTCCGCCTCGCTGACGCCATCAGTATAGAGCAGCAGACGGTCGCCGGGGGCAATCTGAAAGGTCTGCTCCCTGTAACGGGAGTTGGGCATGGCCCCAAGCGGCAGGCCGTGCCCTGCTTCAAGCCATGCGTAGCGGCCCTCGGCGCGTCTGAATATCAGCGGATGCTCATGCCCGGCATTGGCGCAGACCAGCCGCCCGGTGGTGAGGTCAAGCACAGCCAGAAAGGCAGTGAGAAAGATATCCTGATCGTTATGCGCAGTGAGGCGCTTGTTGGCCTGCGTGAATATTTCTGCCGGGGAAAGGCCCGATTCCGCAAGGCTCTTGATGAGGGTTTTGGCCGTCATCATGAACAGGGCCGCGCCGATGCCCTTGTCCGCCACATCGGCCACCACAATCACAAGCTGGTTTTTATCCCGCAGATAGAAGTCGTAAAAATCGCCGCCCACCACCTTGGCGGCGCGCATGACGGCAAAAATGTCAAAGTCTTCCCGCTCGGGATAGGCGGGGAAAACGCTTGGCAGCGAGGAGCACTGGATGGCGCGGGCAAATTCCAGCTCTGCGTCTATGCGGCCCGCTGCTGCGCTTATGGCAGCCTTGAGGCTCTGCACGGTCTTGTTGATGCCGTCCGAGAGCAGCCCGAATTCCGGCGTGGTGCGCTCGTTGAGCACCACATCCAGATTGCCGGACGTGATTTTTTGCAGGTCTTCGTTGACGCGGTATACATCGTTGATAACCAGCCGTTTGACCAGATGCGACACCATCCAGAAAATCACGGCAAACAGCGCCATATTGCAGGCCGCGATGTACAGGAGCATGCTGTCGCGCGAAAAAAATACCTCGCTGCGGGGCAGCAGGGCAAAGAGGGTGTAGCCCTCCACCTCGAGGTTCTGGCAGATGTACTGCTTGCCGAGAATGGAAACCAGCCCCTTGCCTTCTGGCTGTATGAGGCCGAGGGCATCCACATTCGCCCCAAGGGGAACAGCGGTCTCGTTGCCCGTGCTGATGACGGCTCCGTAAATGGCGATGGCCATAAAACCGTTGGAGCCAATATGGTAGCGCGGGGCGATTTGATCCACCGCAGCGGAGCGCAGGGCGGCTGTAAGGCGCTTGGGCGAGTAGCCGATCTGCACAATGCCCGTGCAGTCGCGGCGGGCCACACCGGCATACTGAAAGGGCACGCGGTCTGCGCCGCGCTCTTCAATATCCTGCACAAGGGCAAAATCCAGCTCGCGCAAGGCTGGCAAAAATGCCGCAGACTGCGGCGAGGACGCCATGTCGTAGCCCGCAAAGGGGCCCGTGGAGGCGATGATTACGCCCCGGTCGTCCGCAACGTTCAGCTCTTCCACATCCAGCAGTTTGCGCAAAAAGTGCAGGATGGTTGGGACGTTAAGGATGTTTGGGTTTTGCGTGATTATGGCCGCAAAGGCCCGCGCCTTGGCCAGCGCGCCAGCATCCGAAATTTCGCGGATGTAGGCGGCATTGGTGATGACCATGCGCAGATATTTTTCCCCATCGTCCAGATTGCTGGAAAGCATATGGCGGGCGTTTTCTTCGGCCTGCCGGGTCTGCAACAGGTAGGATGCGGCAAGCGTGAGGCAAAAGGCGGGAAAAATGCAGATAAAAAGCCATTTGTGAAATAACTTGTGCATGGCAGCCCGCCTTTGCGGGCTTGCCCGCTCAGCATAAGGCAAGCCCGAACCTGGCGGCGCGGGCTTGCGGGTGTGCGGCTATTCTATGGTAAACAGATCCACAAAACCTGTGATGCTGAACACTTCTCTCACGGTTTCATTGGCGTGGATGATGCGCATGCCCTTGCGCTGAACCATGCGTTTGTGCAGGCGCAGCAAAATGCGCAGGCCTGCGCTTGAAATATAGTCCACCTCGCTGAAATCAAGCACCAGCTCGTCCGCAGCGCCGCAGTCTTCCTGCAAATCCCTGTCCAGCGCCGGAGCCGTCACGGTGTCGATCTTGCCCGCTATGCTGACATGCAGAACGCCGTCAGCCATTTTTTTGCAAACCTGCATGTGGGGCCTCGTAGTTATTTAGGTGGAGCAAGCGTATAGCTCTTGCATATCTCTACGATTACAGCGCCCCGCCCGCAAGAGGAAAATACGTATCGGCGGGGCGAGGGCGCACGGGCCGTGCTGGCGGGCCTTGATTACGGGGAACCGTCAATTGAGGCCGCATGCCGCTATTCAACCCGAATGGCGTATTTCACTGCGTAGCAGTCGCCGCCCTCCTGCATGACGTAACTCATCATGTCGCACACATAGACATCGCTTTTCATGGTCAGGCCAGTGGCGCTGACCTTCTTCAGCATATCGGCAAGGGCCAGCCTGTGCGAGGCGTCCGTGCCGTTGTGGGCCATAATGGCATATTTCCCCTCAGGTTTTATATGGAGGAGGGAGGGCGGCGTGGAGCGCCGCACCCTGGTGAAGTAATACCGTTCAACATAGCTGCCCTGCCGTATGTCATCCAGGCAAAAGACAAAGCCAAATGGGTAACGCGGTTTTTCTTCCTGCTGTTCATAGCCCCGATTATATTCCACAAAGCGTTGCACAAGTTCCCATTGCGACTCTGAGGGGCTTGCGCCTGTGGGCGTCATTTCCAGCCGTTCTGCCTTTTGATGCCGTACCGTCATGGTGTCGTATTCAAAATCCAGGGCTTCGCGCAGGCAGGCGGTCATGTCTTTGAGCATCAACCGGCGCTGGGCCAACTGGCGCAGTTCCTTTTCTGCGGCGAGCTGTTTTTCCCGCAGGAAGGACAAGAAGTCCTCGCCGTTCATGTTGTGCAGGTGCGCCTTGACCTCCTTCAGCGAGCTGCCGACCTCCTTGAGCATGGAGAGCAGGTCAAATTCAAAATACTGCTCAACCCCGTATCGGCGGTACCTGTTTTCTGAAACGTGCCTGGGTTTCAGCAACCCTTCCTTTTCATAAAACAGCAGAGTGCCTTTTTGCGTGCCGCACAGGCTGGCGAATTCGCCTGAGGTGAGCATGTTCTTTTTCATTTCATTTTTCCCTTGACTCTAAAGTAACTGTATAGTTTACGCTGGCAAATTACAGGCAAAAGGGCAAGCCCGAGATTGCTTGCCGACACTGGAACAGAGGTGTTTGTAATGTGCTGGTTTAGTAAGAAAAAATTTCGACTGTGGCTGCTCGTGCCCTTGTGGCTGACAGTGCTCGCCCTTGGCTGCAACAAGGCGGAGGAGTCTGGCCCAGCCCATGCCGAGGTGCAGTACCTTGTGCTGGGGGAAGAAAAGTTGACCCTGAGCAGTACGCTACCGGGGAGAGTGTCCGCGCTGGTAACGGCGGAGGTTCGGCCTCAGGTTGACGGCATTATCATTGAGCGTCTTTTTGAAGAAGGCGCAGATATAAAAAAAGGGCAGGTCTTGTACCGCATAGACCCGGCCATCTATCAGGCGGCCCACGCCACGGCCAGAGCCTCGCTTGCGGAGGCAAAGGCCGCTGTTACCGCCATTGCCCTGCTGGAAAAACGCCAGCGGTTGCTGATCAAGCAATACGCCGTAAGCCAGCAGGAGCTGGACAATTCCATCTCGCAGCACGGTCAGGCCCGCGCCCGCGTTGCCAGGGCAGAGGCCGAGCTTGAAACAGCGGCCATCAATCTTGCCTATACAGAAATAAAAGCCCCGGTGTCAGGCCGCATTGGGGCCTCTGCCGTTACGGTCGGCGCTCTGGTTACTGCCAACCAGTCATCCCCCCTGGCCGTTATCCAGCAGATTGACCGTGTCTATATTGATATGACGCAATCCAGCGCGGAGGCTATCCGCCTGCGCCGCGCCCTTGCGCAGGGCCGCATATCCGCCAAGGGCAATACAGCAAAAATCCGCCTGACGCTGGAAGACGGTTCGCCCTATACGCCAGTGGCCACAGCAGCGCATGCTGGTGAATCGGCCTGGATACAGGGCGACCTGCTGTTTTCTGAAATATCTGTGGCGCAGAGCACGGGGAGCATAAGGCTGCGGGCTGTGGTCGATAACCCTGACGGGCTGCTGCTGTCGGGCATGTACGTTAAGGCCGCTATTGAAGAAGGCTCGGTGGACAAGGCCGTGCTGATCCCGCAGGGGGCCGCCTTTGTGAACAATACGGGCGGGCATTCTGTTTACGTGTTGCAGAAAGAAGGCACGGAAGACGGGATTTTTCGTCTGACGCGGCGCGATGTGAGCATTGACCGCGCATACGGCAACCGCTGGATTGTGGGCGCGGGCCTCAACGCTGGCGACATGCTGGTGGTTGAGGGCTTCCAGAAAGCGGCCCCCGGTGAACTTGTGCGGGGCGTACCCGCGCAATCATTGCAAACAAAGGCCGCCCCTGCGGCGTCTGCCACCGAGGCGCGGTAGGGCATGGCAGCTTTTTTCATCAATCGCCCCATCTTCGCCTGGGTTATTGCCATCATCATTATGCTGGCCGGTCTGCTGGCTCTTGGCAGGCTCCCCGTTGCGCATTACCCGGATATCGCCCTGCCGCAGATATCCATCTCTGCCCAGTACCCCGGAGCGACCGCGTCCATTGTTGACCGCAGCGTCACGCAGATCATTGAGCAGCAGATAAAAGGCCTGGACAACCTGCTGCACATGAAATCAACCAGCAGTTCCTCCGGCGGTACGGAAATTACCCTCACCTTTGCTGCGGGCACGGATGCCGATACGGCGCAGGTGCAGGTGCAGAACAAGGTGCAGCAGGCTCTTTCCCTGCTGCCAGATACAGTGCAGCGGCAGGGCGTTCAGGCGTCCAAAGCCGTGGACAATTCGTTCATGACAGTGGCTTTTTACGATGCCAGCGACACCATGCGCCCCAATGACATAAGCGACTACGTGGCAAGCTCGCTGGTTGACCCCTTGAGCCGCGTTCAGGGCGTTGGTGCAATCACCCTGTATGGTTTTCAAAATGCCATGCGCATCTGGTGCGACCCGGATAAAATGCGCCAGTACAAGCTGAATCCTCAGGATATTATTGCTGCCGTGCGCGCCCAGAACGCCCAGGTTGCTGGCGGTCAGGTGGGGGCGGCCCCTGCCTTGCCGGGGCAGGAGATCAATATTGCCATCAACGCCTCATCCAGCCTGGAAACAGCGGAACAGTTTGAACAGATTCAACTGCGGGTGGAAGAAAACGGCTCCGCAGTACTGCTCAAGGATGTTGCCCGCATCGAACTGAATGAAGAAAGTTCCATGGGCACCACATTTTTCAACGGGCATGCGGGTACGGGGCTGGCTTTCAAGCTTTCATCGGGGGCCAACGTTCTGCAAACCACCAGGGGAATCAAGGCCGAATTGCAGTCGCTCGCCAGCTTTTTCCCGCCGGGGCTCAAATATGCCTATGCCGATGACCGCGCGCCCATTGTGGAAAAATCCATACGCTCGGTTGTGCGTACCCTGTTTGAGGCCATCGCGCTTGTGGTCGCGGTGATGTTTGTGTTCATGCAGAGCTACCGCGCCACGCTTATTCCGGCCATTGCCGTACCTGTGGTGCTGCTCGGGGTGTTCGCGGTATTTGCGGCCACGGGTTTTTCCATCAACACATTGACCATGTTCGGCATGGTGCTGGCTATTGGTCTTTTGGTGGATGACGCCATTGTTGTGGTGGAAAATGTGGAGCGCCTCATGCGAGACGAGGGGCTTTCCCCAAAGGAGGCCGCGCTCAAATCCATGAGGCAGATAACCGGGGCACTTGTGGGCGTTGCCGTGGTCATATCCGCCGTGTTTGTTCCCATGGCCTTTATGCCCGGCTCCACCGGGGCAATCTTCCGGCAGTTTTCCGTGACCATTGTTGCGTCAATGGTACTTTCTGTAGTGGTTGCCATTGTGCTTACGCCTGCCCTGTGCGCCACCATGCTGCGTGCGCATGGCAATGGAGCGGGCGAAGGCTTCTTTGGGCGCTTCAACCGATGGTTTGCCGCCTTTACGGAACGCTACAGTCGTGGCGTGAGCGGCATGGTGCGGCACCCC
This sequence comes from Desulfovibrio desulfuricans DSM 642, assembly GCF_000420465.1. NCBI lineage: Bacteria > Pseudomonadati > Thermodesulfobacteriota > Desulfovibrionia > Desulfovibrionales > Desulfovibrionaceae > Desulfovibrio > Desulfovibrio desulfuricans. The sequence goes on from NZ_ATUZ01000011.1 coordinate 827,106, forward strand.
TTGCGGTGGGGCGTGGTATTTGCGGTTTTGGCAGCAGGGTGCCTGGCTTTGTTTATGCTTTTGCCCTCGGCATTTTTGCCGGATGAAGATCAGGGCATCCTGTATGTTGACGTGCAGTTGCCGCCGGGCGCGTCACTTGAGCGCACGGAAAAGATTGTCAAAGAGATTGATGCCTACTTTCGCAAAGACGAAAAGGATTCCATAGAAAGCGTCATGAGCGTTATCGGCTGGGGATTCAGCGGTTCCGGCCAGAACTCGGCCATGGTGCTTCCCCTGCTCAAGGACTGGAGCAAACGCGGCCCGGGGCAGAGCGCCTCTGACGTGATGGAACGCGCCACGGAACGGTTTTCATCCATAGCCGGGGCGGAAATAGTTGTGATGTCGCCCCCGGCGGTCATGGAGCTTGGCACTTCCTCCGGCTTTGAGCTGGAACTGATGGATCGCGGCGGCAAAGGGCATGCGGCCTTGCTCAACGCCAAGGATGCCCTGCTGGAAAGTGCGGCAAAATCCACTGCTGTTACCAGCGTAAGGTATAGCGGCATGGCCGATACCGAGCAGTACGATCTGGTCATCGACAACAGCAAGGCTGGCGCTTACGGCCTGAGCAGAGCCGAAATAAACAGCGCCATCAGCGCCTACTGGGCGGGTGAATATATCAATGATTTTTCGGATAAGGGCAGAACAAAAAAGGTATACCTTCAGGCGGAGCCTTCGGTTCGCGCCGGAGTAGACGATTTCAGGCGCTTTTATCAGCGCAACACCAAGGACGAGATGGTGCCGTTCTCCAGTTTTATCGGCGTAAAGTCCGTTTTGGCTTCCCCAAGCCTGACCCGCTATCAGGGCATACCGTCCGTAAAGATTGAAGGGGCAGCCGCGCCGGGGCAAAGCACCGGGCAAGCCATGACGGCAATGGAAAAAAGCGCGGCAAGTCTGCCCCCCGGTTTTGATTATGCCTGGACGGGGCTTTCCTATCAGCAGCGTGTGTCCGCAAGTCAGGCCCCTTTGTTGTACGCTGTTTCCATTATCGTGGTTTTTCTTTGTCTGGCTGCCCTGTACGAAAGCTGGACTATCCCGCTGGCAGTGCTGCTGGCGGTGCCCACGGGCATTGTGGGCGCACAGGGCGGTGTGTACCTGCGCGGCATGAATAACGACATCTATCTGCAAATTGCACTGCTGACGATCATTGGCCTGTCGGCCAAGAACTCAATCCTGATCGTGGAATTTGCCAGAGAAATGCACAGGGGCGGCAAAGATCTGGTTGCAGCCACTGTGGAGGCCTCCCGGCTTCGCCTGCGGCCCATCATAATGACCTCGCTATGCTTCATTCTTGGTGTGGTGCCGCTGGCGCTCAGCAGCGGGGCAGGCTCCGGCGCGCAAAACGCCCTTGGCACAGCAGTGCTGACAGGCATGATCACCGCGACAGGTTTGGGCATTTACTACACGCCGCTGTTCTTCATCGTCGTGACCCGCTTTTTCAGCGGAAAGCTGCGGCGAAAAGAGCCTTCTGCCGAACCTGCGGCGCAGCCGGAACAACATTGAGCATGGCACGAACAGAGATGATGATTTTGAAATACAGGAGGTTGCTGTGGCAAAATTTGAAACGGAACGTCTTGTCCTGAGACCTTTTGAAGCCAAGGATGCGGCAGGCCTGTTTGAAATGCTTTCGCATCCACGAGTCCACTGTTTTGCGCCTGACCGTCTGGATTCGATGGAAGCAGCGGTTGCCGACGTTGCGCGGCGAAGCGCAGACCCCGTGCAACTGGCGGTTTGCCTCAAGGGGCAGGATGTGATGATCGGGCTGATGTTTGCCGCGAATGATGAGCCGGATACCTATGGCCTGGGCTGGCATCTGAACACCAGCCATGAGGGAAAGGGATACGCAAGCGAGGCCGCAAGGGCGTTCATTGACATCCTTTTTACCCGCAAGGGCGCACGGCGGGTATATGCCTATGTGGAAGATGACAATATCCGCTCGCAAAAACTGTGCGAGCGGCTGGGCATGCGCAGGGAAGGGCTTTTCAAGGAGTTCATTTCATTTGTCAGCAATGCCGATGGAACGCCCAAATACGAAAATACATGCCTCTATGCCCTGCTGGAAAAGGAATGGGAAAGCAACCGCTAACGGGGCAGGGGTTGCATATATACACCCGTTGCGGTGTGGCCTGTGCATGGATGCCGCATCTGATGGATGCGTGGTTGACTGGGCGGCTGTTGTCAGGCGCATTCCTCATCCGCATACGCGCCCTGCCAGACAATTTTTTTGTAGATGTGCGGCACAGTGTCGCCCTCGGTGCTGATGAGCAGAACCGAGGCTTCAGCGTTCAGACCCAGAGCTTCGCGCTGGTCTGCCGCAGCGGGGCTGCTCATGAGCCAGTGCAGCGCACCCGCGCCAGCCGCGCCAGATTCGCCGGAAACAATGGGCTGATCGCCCCTCACGGGCGCTGCCAGCATACGCATGCCGTTGGCTGCCATGTAATCCGGGCAGGACATGAAGGCCGTGCTGTAATCCTTGAGGATGCTCCAGGCCAGACTGCTCGGCTCGCCGCAGGCAAGCCCGGCCATGAGGGTTTGCAGGTCGCCGCCCACGGCATGGGCCTTGCCGTCGCCCGCCAGCGCGGAGCGGTAAAAGCAATCGGCGGCATGCGGTTCCACCACAATGAATCGGGGTGTCTTTTCGCCAAGGGCTGCCACCAGAAAACCTGCCACAGCAGCGGCAAATGACCCCACCCCCGCCTGAAGAAAGCAGTGCGTCGGGCGAATGGCGGCTGCGTCCATCTGCTCCAGAATTTCTGCGGCAAGGGTAAGGTAACCCTGCATGATCCATGCGGGAATCTGCTCGTAGCCACCCCACGCGGTATCCTGCACCATCACATAGCCTTTTTCCTGCGCCAGATTCCAGCTCATACGCACGGTGTCGTCATAATTGAGATGAGTGATGCTGCACTGCGCGCCGAGCGCCAGAATGTTGTCTTGGCGGGTTTTGTCCGACCCTTTGGGCATGTAGATGATGCAGGGATAGCCCAGCTCGCGGGTTGTCCATGCCAGCCCCCTGCCGTGGTTGCCGTCAGTTGTGCTGATAAATGTTATCTGCCCTGCGGTTGCTCTGGCGGCGGGGGCGTCAAGCATGCCCCGCACAAGGCCTTCGGCGGGCAGGTGCATGCGCTCGGCAAGGCAGCGGGCCACGGCGTAGGAGCCGCCAAGCACCTTGAAGGCGTTGAGGCCAAAGCGGTGCGATTCGTCCTTTACGCAGATGTTTTTCAGGCCAAGGCTTGCCGCCAGCCCCGGCAGGCTCACCAGTGGAGTAGGGCAATACTGGCTGAAAGAGGCCTGATACGTGCGGACGTGCCGGGCTATGGCGGGCGAAAAACCGGTAACGTCCACACCGTGAGCGGTCGCGGTGCGAAAGGGATTGAGCAGCAGGGATGCGGGCATGGGCGGTTTCCTTGGTGGGATTGGCCTGCGGCCTCAGGGCCGGGCAATGGCAAGTATAGCGGCGGCTTGCCCATCTGGGCAAGGGGGCTACCTCGGGAATGGCGGCCCTAAGAAAAAATGGGCATACCATGCAGGGCTGGTGCCACGAGAAGGTGCGGAGCAAAAAGGAAATGGATGCAGCTGAGGAATACGCCCTTTGGGGCTGTAGAAAGCGCACGAAAAAAGGGTTACATTTTTCAATGTAACCCTTTATTCTCGAGTGGCGTCCCCAAGGGGATTTGAACCCCTGTCGACGGCGTGAAAGGACAGCATCTAAAGTTGTGAATTTAATAAATTAGCAATGTTAGAGTACATCCAGAAACGTCAAAAGACATCCGCATACACCCCGAACTAACCCCCTTTTAACCCTCCTACCTCAAGGGCGCTGTGATCGAAGCCCGAGGGTAGCAGGTTAAGATTCTACCCCCGCAACCGAATATTCACGCTCTTACGAAGACGAGCCGTAAGAGCTGTTTTTTACCCTACGTTACACTGGGCTGGCTGACACCGGAAGAATTCCGCGCAAAAAATATAACCGGCAACCCATTGGGAACCACTAACTTACAAGCGGTATACGCAAGTGGGGTAAGGTCCGCAGAGGCAAAAAAAGACACCAAAGAGAGCATTATCCTAATACTTAAACTGTATATCTGTATCCTCTAGCTCACTTTTTATTACAGTCCAAGTGAGTTTATTTATTTTTAAAGATCTTCCATCCGCTGTACCTTTAATTTTATATCGATTAATATTGGGAGCGCACCATTTTATATTGGGGTTATATAAAGACACATCGTAATCAACTTCAAACTCTACAGAATTATAATTGTGGGTTACGATGACAAAATTATTGGTCCCAGAAGAGCCATTGATGTATTTTGTATCTACTTCAATTCCATTTATTATTCGAATTTGTATGATATATGACACACTTTCGCAGATGGTTGCAATATTGTCATTTATCATATTGAATTTTTTAACTATATTTAAAGCAGCATTTTCAAAAACATCTCCATCTTCACACCCTAAAACATGAGTGTATTTATTAAGCTTGTCTATTAATTTTTGATAGTCACTGCACAATAACTCAATGGCCTCAATAGAAGTGTCTATATTTTTGCTGAATTTATCAGAAGAATTTTCAAGGCCATGCATTATGATTCTTGGATCAATGTTTTTATAAGCCGCATATTTTATCCTGTCTCTTCTTGTAATTCTAGCTTTTTCATCCTTATCCATTAAATACCAATCACAGGATTCAATTTCATTGCTTGGAGACATGGCATCAAAATATATCCTTAATGCCTCCCTTAATCCAAGTGCGCAAAAATTATATCGTAATGACAAATCCGTATTTTTTAACAAATCCAAGGATTCTTTTATCCAAACAAAAATTTCGTTATGTTGCACACCAGCAAGCCAAACTTCTAATTTGTTAAGTTCATTATGCATATGTTATAATTTTGCATAAGGTTAATTGACTTTGCCCCACAGCATATACCACTTGTAAGTTAGTGGTTCCCAATGGGTTGCCGGTTATATTTTTTGCGCGGAATTCTTCCGGTGTCAGCTAGCCCAACGAGCTTGCGATCGCAGTTGGTTTTGTAATCCTGCCTCCAAGTCTCAATCGTTCTCGGGGCATCATACAGGAAAAAAACACGTTCTGATTTAAACACTCATCCCGCAATTTTCCGTTAAAGTTTTCAACATGCCCATTGTTAGTGGACGTCCCATGACGAGTAAACTCAATCTGCACACGTGCTCAAAAGTCCATACACCCAAGCCATTACCGCTAAATTCCGGACCGTTATCACCTTGATCCCTGTGACAACCTCCTTGAAAACGCAATTATTCAAGCACACGCGCAACTCGTGTCCCTGGCGACGATATATCCACTTCAAGCATAAGGGCTTGAACGATCCCACAGATCGGCAATTGTCAAAAGGCATCGCTTACAAAATTCATCGCCACTGCTCATCCGGGGCAACAAGACTAGCACGGGCAATCGAGCGCTTCGCCCGTTTGCGAGTGCGCAGTGAAAGATTTTCTTTTTAGTAAACCCATTCTGTCCGCATATGATTCTGCACCAGATCTTCCCCGTGCAATAGTTCATGTAAGCACGGAGAACCGAAATGTCGTCGATCAGTTGCCAGCTCCAGCATCTGCGCGCGAAAAAGAGATCACGGTCTTCAGATGGCAACCGCCTAGCAGAACAACGGCAAAGCTGAGCAAGCCGCTCTGAGTCGCGATGATCCGCCTGAATGTGATGCACGGCTTCCCCGTTGGCTGCGGGCTTTAAAAGTTTTTTGAGAGCACTTCCTTCAAGACGACAATATCAAGCGCCTGTTCGCCTACCAGCCTTTTCAGTCGGGCGTTTTTTCCCACCAACTGGCGCAACCGCTTAGCGTCAGAAAAGTTCATTCCTCTAAACTTGCTGCGCCATTTGTAAAAGGTCGCATCCGGAATGCCATTTTGACGGCACAGATCGACAACGCGAACTCCAGCCTCGGTTTGCCGCAATATCCAATAATCTGCTCTTCGGTGAATCTGCTACTTTTCATTCTCTTGTTTCCATGTCAGGAACACTAACTTTTTAAAAACATGCTATCCGGGAGGAAATTCACTTCACCTACCCTCCGGAAACGCATCAGGCCACGCACGCCGCTGTCTTATTGGGGATATGCAGACAGGTTCATATGGTAAACTTCGCTTGATGGACAGCTTCAAGCCAAACAAAAGGCGCCTCATCCAATAGGGCGTCTGGATTTTGAATGCCGTCTTCAGGCTTCGTTATGTACCTTTCATAAATATCTTTTCTATAATTGCATAGAGTTTCGTGATTTATATTTAGAGCACAGATTGTATCGGTGACTTTTTTTTGTTCACACGCCGGTAGCTCTGGAGACGGCTTCACAATACCAGTGTTGAGGCTGACTTTGAATGTATCATCTGTAATGTGGAACGGATCGAGTATTTCTAGGGCATTATTTCTCTTGTTGTTCACAAATACAGAAACAAGCCTGTAGTTATTCCACTCGTACGCTGAGGCAGGGAAGAGAGACTTAGGAAGGAAATGCTCAACGGAGCTATTATTTATGTGAACATTTTCGTGGAGAAATATACCAAGGTATGCGCAAATACCGTTATAGCTTGAATGTAAATCTTTTTTACAATGTCGCCAGAAGTTTTTATTTTTCCAAAAATTGCTGTTTGTTATTGGCCCCACATGAGCCGCAAGAGCCAGTTGTCCTGGCTCTCTTACGAGTGCGTGAAACGTGGAAGGTTCTGGCTGTAATCCTACAAAAATCATATCTTCCATCCTTTCTCGCGCCGTAAATCACGAATATCAAGCCAGTATGGGTCAAGATCGAATGAAACAGACTCCAATTCTTTTTCAAGCTGCTGGAGTTCTTCTTCTGTTTGGTCGTTGCGTATCAAGAAGGCTTTTAGTTTCTCAATAAGCTCTTCCCGCTCCAGTGAAGTATCCGATTTTAAATCAAAGGCCTTGCTGGTGAGCCAATTAGATGCTGAGCCATAAGAAACAAAGTCGCGAGGCGTCAGTTCCACATGCTGCCCCTCTGCGTCAAAGTCGAACCACTGATCTTTTTCGGCATCGAACGTGGTCTCTAGCGAGGCCAACACAAGGGGGGCGTGTGTGGTGGCAATAATTTGCACTTGTGCCGCTTCAGGCAATTCACTGAGTCCGTATACAGTCTGCATTACAGAAGGCAAAATGGTGCGTTGCCACTTGGGGTGCAGGTGACACTCCACCTCATCCACAAGCAATATAATGGATTTCGTAGGCACTTTGCCCAGCACTTGCGATGCCCGTTTATGTTCTATCCATGCCCACGCTAGCAAATAGGCCAATGAAAGGATGCGTTTTACTCCTGAAGAAGTATGCAAGACGGGCACTTCTTGCCCATATGGCATAGCTATGGTGGGCATCATGCTCGAGGTTAAAGGGTCAATGCTCGTCAATTGGCCCGGAGCAAGTTGTTCGCTTAACGATGGGGAAACTTTTTTCAATGTTTCTGAAAACAAATCCCAATTGGTTGTGTCTTTAGCGCTTTGCCAAAAAGACACATCATCAATAAGGCCTTTACAGACTTTCTTATCTCTATACTCCAGCCCTTCAAAAACCTCGGCTTTAGAAAAAACAAACGCTGGTACGCGTTCGACATCCTCAAATTCACCTTTTTTAAACCAGTAATTGCGGGCCGGATCCCAGACGGCAAAACTTCCGTCAGCTTGTGCATACAGCACAAGACCGGGAATCCCAGGGCGACCACGCCTTAGTGGCCATTTCTGTTCATTACGAATAAATATTGATGGATGCTGAATTGATTCAGTTTCCCCACTATAGTTGTATTCAATAACGGCTTCGGCATTAGGATCAGTAGGACGTGCCATAAAGCCTGACATCAACGAAGGGTTCACCTCAGCGGGCCATGTTCTTGTTAGTGCCCACCAAATGATATCCAGTAAAAAACTTTTCCCAAGTCCATTGTCGCCAGTGATAATATTGAGCCTATCTCCAAACTCTAGCTCCAACTCAGCTATAGGGCCAATATTTTTTGTCTTTAAAGAATGCAACATATGAACTCCTTACGCCGTCTCTCTGAGTAGCGCCACTCTCTCTTTTTCAAGCACCACAATACTCCAAAACCTATGGGGAGCAGTGCATAATTCGTAAATATTGTACGGGATGGGATTGGCATTGGCAAGACGAGCACCGAAGTAGCGCAGGAGGGGCATAGACCTCCTTTGACCCTCCCCCCGAAAAGTATGCCATTGAAAAGTTAGTGTTCCTGACATAGGAGCACAAGAATGAAACGTAGCAGATTCACCGAAGAACAGA
>NZ_ATUZ01000012.1 GCF_000420465.1 Desulfovibrio desulfuricans DSM 642
ACAAGAAGGGGTCACCTGTAATCAGGTAACCCCTTGATATTGTGGTGGAGAAGAAGGGATTTGAACCCTCGACCCCCGCCTTGCGAAGGCGATGCACAACATTACTTGGGATTACTATCTAATACTATTTTTGCTGAAATTATTGGATAAATTTAAAAATTGCCCCACTTGATTTACTATCATTTACCATCTATTTCTATCTTGCGTGTTACCATAGGTGTTACCACGGAGTTACCATGCAAAAAGTCCCCAAATACCCAGGCGTGTACATTCACATTGATTCACATGGCGAAAAAATTTTTTACATTATGTACAGGCAAGGGGGGCGCACTTCAAAGCTGATCAAGGAACCCGTTGGAAAATCTTCGGGAGGAATGACGGCTGCAAGAGCGGCAATTATTCGCGCTGACAGAATAAGTGGAAAATCTTTGCCAAACACAGAGCGAAGGTTTCTCGAAGAACAAGCGCGGTGTCAAGCAGCAGGCCGAATGACCATCAATAAATTGTGGGAATTATACAAGGAAGGACACGCAGACCCCAAGCGCGATATTTCAAAATATAACAAGCATTTAAAATTTAGATTTGGCGAATTGTTACCAGAAGATATCTCCACACCTGACATTGAACGGATGAAATACGAAATGTCGAGTGCTGGCAGTGCGCCAGCTTCCATCCAGAGGATTATTGTCATTCTCCGGGCAATAATTAATTTTGGCGTTCTTCACGGACATTGCCATCCGATAGACCCTTCAAAGTTGCAATTCAAAACAATGAAAATCGATAATGTCAAAACTGAAGTTCTGACAGATGACGAGCTTGCACGATTCATGACAGCATTAGATAACGAGCCTGATCAAAACGCTGCTGCCCTGCTTCGCCTAGCTCTGGTAACAGGCATACGCAAAGGCGCTCTCCTCGCTCTTCAATGGAATGATTGTGACTTTGATCGAGGGATTATTACGCTACGAGGTGAGGTTGCAAAGAAGGGCAAGACCGAGCATATCCCTATGAGCAGTGCAGCAAGGACTGTCCTTCAATCAATAGATCGGACAAGCGTGTTTGTATTTCCCGGCAAAGATGGCAACCAGAGGAAAGACTTCCGCCGCATTGCTCGGCGAGTAAAAGAACGCGCTCAACTGCCAAAAGACTTTCGACCTATCCACGGCCTACGGCACAACTTTGCAAGCAGATTGGCATCAAGTGGACAGGTGGATATGTACACCTTGCAGAAACTGCTGACGCATGAAAGCCCGCTCATGACACAACGGTATGCACACTTAGCAGATGAAGCGATGAAGCGTGCCTCTGAAATTGGAACGCAAGCTCTCCTCTCGACAGTGGAGAGTGTCATAAAAAAAGATTCCGCTCCACCGCCTGAGGCTCAAAAAAAAGATCGCTCACGTCACTCCTGAAGTAAGAAGTAGCAGGGGGGTGGCATTCCTCATCATGTTTAAAATGAACAGTCCAGGGTGGGGCGAAAGCCCCCCTGGAGACCCCAAAAACGCTCACCGAAGGGGAGGTTTGTATACTCACTATACAAACCCTTTGGGTTTGGCGTTCGCGAGGGGTTTCCCCTCGACCCCAAAATCCAAAGAAAATGCCTCTCGCCTCACTCGACCACTCGCGGCATGGATGCCTCTCGCCTCACTCGACCACTCGCGGCATGG